>JBGKDM010000171.1:0-4968 GCA_042954165.1 Synechococcus sp. | reverse complement strand
GCATTGAGCACAAGGTTTTCGCCCATCACGCCTAGACCAATCAGCCCGAAATGCGCCTTGGACATCGTCAGGGACTCTGTGCAGTGGACTCAGTGTGACCAGCTGCCAATGAACTGCAAACGGGCCATCACTCTCTGTCAGAAAGAGATGACGCTACAGCCTTCAGATCAGAGTCAGGTCAGAGACAGATCAGCTTCAGATCACCATGCCGTCGGAAATTGTTGCGTTCTTGCAGATCACAACAATGCCGTTTCGGATGTAGAAACCGAGCTCGGGTCGATCCGCTTCCTCAACATTGTCTTTATTGACGATGCTGACGTTGCGGCCGATCCGAGTGTTCTTGTCAAGAATGGCTCGCTTGACCGTCGACCCCTCCCCGACACCAAGAGGAATACCGCCGTTGCGACGCAGCTCCTCACGTTCAGAAGACGACTCGAAAAAGTCGGAACCCATCACGAGGGAATCCTGGAGCACCACACTGTTTTCAACGCGGCTGCGGACGCCAAGCACACAGTGATTGATGCTGCATGATTTAAGAATCGAGCCCTCCCCGACAATGGAATTCGTGATCTGAGCATCGACCAGCTTGCTCGGAGGGAGATAGCGGGGACGGGTATAAATCGGGAAATCTTCGTCGTAGAAGCTGAAAGGGGGTTTCGGCTGCTCGGTCAGGGCAAGGTTGGCCTCATAGAACGCACCGATCGTTCCGATGTCTTCCCAGTAATCATCAAAGACATAGCTCTTGAGCGTCATGCCCTTCTCCAGGGCTTCAGGAATCACTTCCTTGCCGAAATCCTTGTAGGTGGGATGGTCGTTGAGCAATCCGAACAGGGCCTTACGGCTGAAGACGTAAATACCCATCGAAGCCAGATAGGGCTTTTCCTTCGCCGATTCCGCAGAGAGGCCGAAGCGGGAAGTATCCACAGCCATCTCCTTCAGGGAATCACCCTTCGGCTTCTCACGGAATTCCTGGATGGATCCATTCGCATCGGTGCGCATCAAACCGAACGCCTGGGCCTGTTCGGGATCCACCGGCAGAGCGGCAACGGTGAGATCTGCACCAGAGCGGCGATGATGCTCGACGAACAGGCTGTAATCCATCCTGTAGAGCTGGTCACCCGACAGGATCAGGTACTCATCGACATCCCATTCCTGGAACAGCCACTGATACTTACGAACGGCGTCAGCCGTTCCCTCAAACCAGGAAGGACTTTCCGGGGTTTGCTGTGCAGCGAGAACCTCAACGAAGCCTTGGCCGAACCCTGCACTCAGGTCATAGGTCTGGGAGAGATGGCGATTGAGTGAAGCACTGTTGAACTGCGTCAACACATACATCTTGGTGATGTTGGAGTTGATGCAGTTGCTGATAGGAATATCAATCAGGCGATATTTACCCGCCAGAGGCACAGCTGGCTTGGCCCTCATTTTGGTGAGTGGGTAAAGACGGGTACCCGCTCCTCCACCAAGAATGATCGCCAAAACGCGCTTCATGTCTGCTCAGAACGGTCGGAGATCCGGCAAACCTAACGGACTTTTTGCTTGAAAAACCGACTAGATCCAAAGATCGGCCAAGAACAATAAGACTCGCCACAAGACCGAGAAATCGCCAGCGATGACAAGGGTTCTCAGCTGGCGGACCCGTCAGACTCAAGGTTGAAGACGCGCTCGACGACCCGCAGGGATTCCTGGCGCTCGGAGCGGGACTGGGGACTGCGCAGCTGGGTCACCGGTGTGTGGAGAATCTTGTTGAGGATCCCCTTGGTGAGAGCCTCCACAACCTTGCGCTCACGGGCCGAAAAGTCAGGGCCCATTCTGCTGAGGGCTTTCTGCAGCTCCTCGGTGCGAATCTGCTCCAGTGACGCGCGCAACCTGTTGATGGTGGGCACGGCTTCAAGGCTGTCCCACCATTCAAGGAACAATCGGGATTCCTCATCAAGGAGCCCCTGGGCTTCCCTGGCCACCTGTTGGCGTGCCTCCTGGTTGCGGGCCACCACTTCCTGAAGGTCGTCGACATCGTGGGCTTCAACCCCGGGGATGCCTTCAACATCAGCGGCGATGTTGCGGGGCACGCCGATATCGATCAGGCGGAGAGAGCTTCTGCGATTGAGTGCCTGGAGACGGGCCGCATCAATGATGGGTTCCGTCGCAGCTGTGCTGGTGAACACAAGCGAGCAGGTGCTCAGACAATGATCCAGATCCTCGAGCGACCGACATTGCACAGGTAGACCGGGAAAATCCGCAGCAAGGCTGAGAGCTCGCTCGACGGTGCGGTTCAACACAACAACACCCGAGCAGCCTTTGGCCTGAAGGTGCTGCAGCAGCAAGCGACTCATCCGCCCGGCGCCGACCACAGCCACCTGCTCCGATTCGAGGCTGACCAGCTCATCCTGTCCTCGCGACTGGCCGAGCTTCAGTTGCGCCAGTTCAACGGCTGCGGAGCTGACGGAGACAGCCCCCGTGCTCAGGTTGGTTTCAGAGCGGACACGTTTGCCGGTGCTGACCGCCTGGGTGAGAAGCCGGTTGAGAATCGGGCCGATCGACTTGTGCTCCTGACCCAGGCGCATCATCTTCTTGACCTGGGAAAGGATCTGACCCTCTCCGAGCACAAGACTGTCGAGACCAGCGGACACCTTCATCAGGTGATCGACGGCTTCGTGGTGATGAAACGCGAAAAGATGGGGAGAAAGATCGTCGGTTGCCAGGCCTGAATGACCACTCAGGAACTCCCTGACAGCCGAAATCCCGAGATCGGGGTTCCTGACGAGGGTATAGATCTCGAGACGGTTGCAGGTGCTGAGGATCGACGCCTCCAGCACCTGTTCATGACCTCGAAGCGTCTGGAGAGAGGTCTCCATTGACTGCTCAGGAATGCTGAGCTTTTCACGCACTTCGACCGGTGCCGTGCGATGACTCAGGCCGACAACGGCGATATGCATGGAGATGATCCTCTCGTCCAGACGTTGACGTTCAGTTCAGACCGATGCTCTGCGCACCGTCCTTGATGTGAACGGTGTCAGTGAAACGGCAGCTGTTGTCGAGGTTGCTGATCACCAGGCTGCTGGTGCGGGTGCAGTCCTTCTCGAACTTGACGCCGTTGAAGAGCAGACCGTCAGTGATGCCACTGCCCGCGAACACGACATGCTCGCCGGAGGCAAGTTCCTCGGCTTCGTAGATCTTGTCGGGATCGGTGATGCCCATCTCAGCGAGGCGTGCCAGGTTGCCCTCCTTGGTGAGGTCGGCCCACTCCTTGGTCTGCGCAACGGCAGGGTCGTAGACCAGCTGCCCTTGGAAGTGACCGCCCAGAGCGCGCATGGCGGCTGCGGAGATCACACCTTCAGGAGCTGCACCGATGCCCATGAGGCAGTGGGTGCCGGTTCCAGCGAAGCCGCAGGCGATGGCGGCCTGCACATCACCATCGGAAATGGGCTGAACGCGGGCACCGGTGGCGCGGATCTCAGCGATCAGGTCCTTGTGACGGGCGCGATCCATCACCACGATGGTGAGCTCGCTTGCTGCCATGCCAAGACACTCGCTGAGGATCTTGATGTTCTCGGTTGCAGACTTGCGGATGTCGACCTTGCCTTTCGCTGCCGGGGGTGCCGCCAGCTTCTTCATGTAGAAGTCGGGAGCATTGAAGAGTCCACCGCGGTCGGAGGCAGCAAGGACTGCCATGGATCCGCGCTGATTGTTGGCGCAGAGGTTGGTGCCCTCGCAGGGATCAACTGCGAAATCAACACCGGGGCCGGTGCCGCTGCCCACTTCCTCGCCGATGTAAAGCATCGGGGCTTCGTCACGCTCACCCTCACCGATCACGATGCGGCCTTGCATCTGGATCTGGCCCATGCGCTGACGCATTGCCTCCACGGCCGCAGCGTCAGCTTCGTCCTTCTGGCCCAGGCCAGTGAGCTTGGCGGAAGCGATGGCCGCCTGCTCGACGACTTCGAGAATTTCCTGGATGAGTGTGCGATCCACGGGATTGCGGCTTTGGGTTAAGGGTCTGCGAACGGTGAACTCACCTCGCGCTGCACTGGGATGGGCAGAGATCCCGATGCAGCAGGGTTTTTCAGCTCGTGAGCGCGGCTCACTGTATCAGCGACTTCAGCGGTTCCTACAATCACCCGGCATTCGCGTGGATCCCTCCATGAGCACCAAGCCCCTGGTGATCTCTCCCTCCATTCTTTCGGCTGACTTCGCCCGCCTGGGCGAGGAGGTCAAAGCGGTGGATCAGGCCGGTGCCGACTGGATCCATGTGGATGTCATGGATGGCCGATTCGTGCCGAACATCACCATCGGCCCCCTGATCGTCGAGGCCCTGAGGCCGGTGACACAGAAGCCCCTCGATGTTCACCTGATGATCGTCGAACCGGAAAAGTACGTTCCGGATTTCGCCAAAGCTGGCGCAGACATCATCTCTGTTCAGGTTGAGGCTTGCCCCCATCTGCACAGGAATCTCGCGCAGATCAAGGATCTCGGGAAAATGGCCGGTGCTGTGCTGAACCCCGGCACACCGCTGGACACGCTCGAGTATTGCCTCGAGCTGTGTGATCTGGTGCTGATCATGAGTGTGAACCCCGGCTTCGGAGGCCAGAGCTTCATCGAGAATCAGGTGCAGAAGATCCGTGACCTGCGCCGCATGTGCGACGACAAAGGTGTCGATCCCTGGATCGAAGTGGATGGCGGCATCAAGGGCGCCAATGCCTGGAAGGTGATCGAGGCTGGGGCCAACGCCATCGTGAGTGGCTCCGGGGTGTTCAACCAGCCTGACTACGCGGCAGCCATTCAGGGCATCCGCGACAGCAAGAAGTCCTGATCATCCTGATCAGAGGATTCAGGATCAACCACACAATCGCCCCGACAAACGGGGCGATTTTTTTGTGGGCCCCAGCGCCGGGTCAGACCATCGGACAGGATTTTCAGCCAGGGTTCTGGTGCAGGGTTCTGACGGGTCGTGCGGATTGATGGGCCCGA
>JBGKDM010000170.1:0-2222 GCA_042954165.1 Synechococcus sp. | reverse complement strand
ACCGAGTGGCTGGACTGAGGCCCGCCATGAGTCCCTCGTATCAGCTGCTGCGGGTTCAGGATCCAGCCGATCTCGCCAGGCGTGCCTCCGAGTTGATGGCCGCCAGCATCGACATTGCCCTCGATCAGCGTGACCGTGCCCAGATTGCACTGTCGGGTGGGTCAACGCCTGCAGAGTCCTACAGCCGTCTGGCCCTCCAACACCTGCCCTGGGATCGGGTGGATGTGCTCCTCGGCGATGAGCGTTGGGTGGCTGCGGATGATGCATCCAGCAACGCCCGCATGCTGCGACAGACCCTTCTGGCCCGTGGCACCCCCGGTGCTGCGGCGCGTTTCCATGCGGTTCCCACCGTTGAGACAGCAAGCCCAGAGGACAGTGCCGTCGCCTTTGCCGATCTGGTTCAGTCCCTGTGCCCCGGGTCGCCTCCGATCTTTGATCTGATGGTGCTCGGACTGGGTGATGACGGTCATACCGCGTCCTTGTTTCCCGGCACCGAGGCCGTTGACGAGCAGGCCCGCTGGACCACCATCGGCCGCGGAAAAGGACTTGACCGGATCACACTGACGGCACCGGTCCTCAGTGCTGCCCGACAGGTGGTCTTTCTGGTGTCTGGGGCGGGCAAACAGCAGGCCTTGGCACGTCTGCTTGATGCGTCCGAATCGCCTGCTCGCACCCCCGCCAAGCTGGTGCGACCTGCCAAGCCGATCACCGTTCTGGCGGATGCGGAGGCTTGCGCTGGCCTCTGACGCGGCGTTCCTCCGCTAGACCATCCCGTAGGTCAACCCATTCATTCTGGAGTCGTGTCGCATCCACCGCCGCCACCGTCTCGTCCGGTTCAGGTGATTGCGTCACCGGCCACCTTTGGCGAGTGGAGCAGTCTGAACGACACGATCATGGGCGGCCGCAGCCGGGCCGGCTGTCGCGTCACCCCGGAGGGCTTGCTGTTGGAGGGCGAAGTGATTGCCGAGAATGGAGGCTTCGTCAGCTGCCGTTCCCAGCTGTTCAGCCCCCACCTGGATCTCGGCCGCTTTCAGGGTCTTCGACTCCACGTGGACGGCGGAGGACGCACCCTCAAGCTTGCACTCGCCTGCAGTGATGGTGTGTTCGGTCTCACCGAACTGATCCCCGGCGGACTCCGCTGGGTGACATCGATTCCCACCAGCGCGACCGGAACAACAACCGTGGAGGTGCCGTTCGCCTCGCTTCGCCCCGTTGTGCGTGCCAATCCGGTGACCATGCCGATCCGTTTTGCCCCCCAGGCGATCACGCGGCTGCAGCTGCTGCATTCCCGCTTCGATGATGGCGGTGCGTCGAACCCGGGGTTCCGCGCCGGACCGATCAGACTGCTTCTGCGATCGATTGAGGCCTACTGATTGATGACGGAGCCCTTGGCCGAGTTCCCGGGTGCTTCGTCGCCGGATCTGAGTGCACGCATCGCTGCCGCTGCCGATGTCTGCCGCAAGCCTCTCCTCCATGCCGTTGTGCGTCTGGATGGGCCGGAGGCAGACACGCATGCTGCCTCGCTCGACGCGTTGCTCGATCAGGGTGAGGACCTCCACATCCGACTGGAATGCCGAGACCCGCAGGGCGGGCGCTGCGTCGATCAGGATCTCGAGCTGGAGGTGTATCGCAGCGGCTCCGACCTCAATCTGATGCTGTGCTGGTGGGATCAGCCCGAGCGCCCGATGCTCTGGCAGGGGCAGCATCCGGTGTGGATGGATGGCACCCATGGGCAGCGATGCACTGCCCCCCAGGATGCGGCTCCGCTGGAGGCCCTCACACGCCGGCTGCGGGCCCTGCTGGTTCAGGGTTGATCCGTCACAGCGCCTTCGCTGGCGCAGGACACCAGCCGGCTGTATTTGCCCAGGATGCCGGTGGTGTACTTGGGGGTCGCTCGCGACCATGCGGCACGGCGCTTGGCCAGCTCGTCGTCATCCACGTTCAGCTGAATCAGCAACTGGGTCGCATCGACGGTGATGCTGTCTCCTTCGTGGACGAGGCCGATCAGTCCACCCACAGCGGCTTCAGGCGCAACGTGGCCGATCACCAGCCCATAGGACCCACCGGAGAAGCGCCCGTCGGTGATCAGGGCAACCTTGTCAAGAAGACCCTGGCCGACGATGGCGGAGGTGGGACTGAGCATCTCGCGCATGCCCGGCCCCCCGACAGGCCCTTCATTGCGGACCACCACCACATCACCCGCCTTGACCTGGTTATCGAGA
>JBGKDM010000169.1:0-6514 GCA_042954165.1 Synechococcus sp. | reverse complement strand
GAAGGACTCGGAGGCGTCGCCCTCTCGGAACGGGTGCTGGCCGAAGCGAATCCAACCCTGATCGGTTGGCGCAGCCTCCAGGATGAAACGAAAGCGATCGGGGGCGATTCGGATCCGTTCCACCACGACAGCCGCCGCTTTGAGGTGGCAACCAGCTGCGTTCCTCTCCTTGCAGGGCTGCGCCACTCGCTTCAGCTGCTGGAGGCTGAGGGAACCCCGCAGGAGCGGTGGGCACGGATCCAGGAATGCAGCGGAAGGCTCTGGGAACAACTGGAGTCGTTGCCATCCATCACCCCCTTGCTGACAGGACCACCCATTGGCGGACTGGTGAGCTTCAGCCTCGAACGCAATGGCCAGGCCATTCCACCGATGGAAATCGTCAAGGGCCTCGGAGCTCAACAGATCTGGATCCGGGATCTTGCTGACCCCGTCTGCCTGCGAGCCTGCACCCATGTCTGCACGACGGGGGATGACATCGAGGCCTTGCTCCAGGCCCTCAACACCATCCCCAGATGAACTCAGGTGTTGACGGGAATCGTCAGCCAGGCGAGGGCCACGGCCAGACCGCAAAACAACACCATGGCCAGCGGCCAGACCTCATCAAGCACCTGAAGACGCGTTTCGAGGCGATCCCGGAGCACTCCCTCAGGAATTTTTTCAACCTCCGAATAACGTCGCCCGATCCAGATCAACAGCACAAAGGCAATCAGGGTTACCACGTAGGCAATGACATACACCTGATCGAGAAATGTCAAAAACGGCAGATCAGGCAATTCGTCCCGATAGACCTGCTGCAGAAACACAAGCGTCAGCAAAACCGTGACCGGAATGCCGGCACGGGCATCCTGTTCATCGGGACGCACCTTGAAGACCAGCAGGACCATCATCATCACCACCATCAAGGGCAGCATCAGACGCCAGAAGGCTGACCACGCAGAGGTTCCGAACGTAATGTCGTACACCACCATGCTGTAGTCATCTTCAGCCCCACCCAAACCGAAATTGGTCGAGTAGTTGTGCCTGTATTCGGCAATCGACCATCCCCGACTCAACCAGCCGATAATCCCCGTACCTGCATAGAGACCCATGCCGCTGTTCTGAATATCAGGCTCAAAACGAAACTGCGAATAGTCAAAGGAGCCATCGATATCGTCGGCCTCAAGAGCGATGGGCAAACTGATTGTCAGAAATGGAAACCGCCGAAAACTGGCTCGATCAATATAAAATCTACCGACGTATTTATACAGTTGATAATACGTCCCATCATCCAGCAATGCAGGCTCATCCTGCACAGGCGTGAGCACGGGATCGGCATCAGAGAGCAGCACATTGACGAGGTTGATTCGATCGCTCAAAGCCACGCCATGCCCATGGAGATAGTCCTGCAGCGGCTGCTGCCAGCGCATCCAGATGTAGCCATTGGACGAGAAGCTGGGAACGCTCAGATCAAGGTCATAGGTGCTGTTGGCATAAACGCCGATCTTGACCAGATAGGGAGCACTCTCCAGTGCGTCGATATCAGCCTCGAGCTCGGGCCCTGTCAGTGCCGGTCCACGCAAGGACGACCATCCGTCAGGCGGCAGTCGACCGGACTCCGTGGTGAGAGCCCGAGAAGCGGAAGAAAGACGCAATGCATCACGCCCCCTCACCGAATCGACATTAAGCTTCGTGAGCGCTGTAACAGAAAGAATGACAGCCATCACAATGGACGCCAGCGCCAGAAGGTTCCAGTTCCGCCGTCGACGTCGCGTCATCTTTGACCCAAAACGTTGTTAACAATCGATGACAAAAAAGAGACGCAACGTTCAATCGAAGATTGCCAGAGCATCTCTCTCACTGATGTTGATCTTATCGGCATTACAAGCAGGTGCCCAGACATTTGATTCACCCCAGGAATCCGACACAACGACAACACTCCTTCTTGGCCAGTCCCTGCCACTGAAAGGGCCATCGGCACAACTTGGACGTGAATACAGAACCGGTGCCCTCGCCTGGTTCGAGGAGGTGAACCGTCAGGGTGGCATCCATGGCCGCACCATCAAACTCACGAGCCTGGACGATCAGTATGAGCCTGAGAAAACGATTGCGAATACGCAATCGTTGCTGAGGAAGCCGGCATTGCTGGCTCTCTTCGGCTACGTCGGCACGCCGACCACCAAGAGCATCCTGCCGTTGATCGAGCGCGAACGGATCCCACTCATCGCGCCGTTGAGTGGGGCCAGCCTTCTGCGCGACGCCAATCTCCGCATGGTGTTCAACTTCCGGGCCAGCTATCGGATGGAGATTGAGCAGATCGTCGACAGCCTGGTTCGGGACGCAAGGCAGAACATCGCCGTTGTCTACCAGAACGACGCGTTTGGACTCGACGGATTGGCGGCCGCCGAGGCAGCACTGAAACGTCACAACCTCAAGCCTGCCGTGATCACAACCGTGGAACGGAACTCAGCTGACATCACCGAGGCCTACCGAAGGGTCAAAGCCGCCAACCCCAACGGTCTGATCATTGTTTCGGCCTACGTCAGTTCAGCTGCCCTGAGCAAGCGACTTCTCAAAGACAGCCACAGCATTCAGATCATGAATGTCTCCTTCGTCGGCAGTCGCGCTCTGGAAGACTCCCTGCCCTCAGGACAGGCCAATGGAATCGGAGTCAGCCAGGTCGTTCCCTTCCCCTGGAACCGATGGATCCCCGTCGTCGCCACTTATCAGACGTTGATGCGTGTCAACAATCCAAATGCCCGCTTTGGCTTCACCAGCCTCGAAGGCTTCATCGCCGCTCAACTGATGAGCGAGGCCCTTGAACGCTCCGGCCCCGACCCGACGCGGGAACGCTTGATCCGGGCTCTTCAGAGCATTCGCATGCTGGATGTAGGCGGAGTCACCTTTGACCTCAACCAGGCTGACAATCAGGCCAGCGACTATGTCGAGCTGACCTTTTTCGGAGCCCAGCAATGGGAACCTTGAGCCGCCCCATCCAACCCCGGTGGATCCGAAATGGTCACTGGAAAGTGTTCCCTGCCCTGGGATGTCTCGTCCTCACCCAGGTCGCGATTCACCACGACTGGAACACACTGTCAGGCTTCCTTCTGGCAAGCCTCGGCATCATTCCCATGGCCTTGCTGCTCAGCGATGCCACGGAACAGATCGCTGAGAGAAGTGGACCCACCATTGGTGCCATCCTCACAGCCACCTTTGGCAATTGCGCCGAATTCATCATTGCGCTGTCAGCGCTCCGTGCCGGCCTGATTGACGTCGTCAAAGCCAGTATCACCGGCGCCATCCTCTCTGATCTCCTCTTGATCACAGGTCTCGCCATGCTCGTTGGAGGCTTGCGTTTCAGCGAGCAGAGCTTTCAACCCACCATGGTTCGCACCAATGGAGCCACGATGACTCTGGCGGTGACCGCCCTTGCGCTGCCGGCATCCCTGATCAGCACCTCAGGAATGGACGACCTTCAGGCCATCCATGGCCTGTCGTTGACCGTGGCCATCATCCTCATCGTCATCTATCTGCTCACCCTGCTCTTCTCCCTGGCCACCCACAGCCATCTCTTCGATCCGCCGGGCCTCCATTCCCTCGATGAGGAGGCTGCAGGCGATCACCCCACACCGGTCATCCTGTGGATCCTGCAACTGATCATCAGCACAGCCCTGCTGGCAGTGCAGTCGGAAGCATTCATCCACTGTCTTGAGCCCGCCACGGAGCTGATCGGCCTCAGCCCGCTGTTCACAGGCGTGATCATCATCCCCATCATCGGCGGCTTCTCCGAGTACGTCCCCGCGGTGCGTGGAGCCCTGCGCAATCAGATGGATCTGCCCATTTCCCTCGCCATGGGCTCGAGTCTTCTTGTCGCACTGCTGATCGCACCTGCACTGGTGATCATTGCGTCCTTATCAGGTCAGCCCATGAATCTTGACTTTGAACCCTTTGAAGTTCTGGCGCTTCTTTTCAGCGTTCTGATCGTTAATCTGGTGGGAATGGATGCAAAATCAAACTGGCTCGAGGGGGTTCTGCTACTCGGAACTTTTTCAATCTTCGGAGCAGCATTTTATTACTACCCAACATGATCAGGATAATCCTCGAACGTCAATCCGAAGATTCGAACTTAACGGCTTTGCGCAAGGCTTTCTCCGCCTCCTCGCGATCATCAAAATGAATTTTTCCAGTCCCGAGGATCTGATAGTCCTCATGGCCTTTGCCTGCAATCAAGACCAGGTCACCGGGTCCAGCATTGGCGACGGCGGAGTCAATCGCAAGAGCGCGATCAGCCACCACACGACATGGAACGGTGGATGACACCCCGGCGACAACATCATCCAGAATCCGCTCGGGATTCTCCGTTCGGGGATTGTCGGATGTGATCACAATACGGTCGGCCAGATCGGACGCAATCGCTGCCATCTGAGGGCGCTTCCCACGGTCACGATCACCGCCGCAACCGAACACACAGATCAGATCTCCAGTCACGAAAGGGCGGCAAGCCTCGAGAGCGTTCCGAAGGCCATCGGGCGTGTGGGCATAGTCCACCAACACGGCAGGAAGAGCTGCCATCGCCTGATCCGATGGCAACAGCACGCGCTCCATCCGACCGGGCACGCCCCTGAACGTCTCGGCGGCGTGCAGGAGGAGCTGCAGCGGCAGTCCTTGCTGCACGAGCACCCCCACGGCTTCCAGCAAATTCATCAGATTGAAGGCACCCACCAGTGGGGAGCGGAAGGGCGCCCGCCCCGCAGGCGTGACCACCCAACCGGTGACCCCGGAGGCCGTCATCTTCAGATCGGTCATGGTGAGGTCCACACCACCCGAAGCCCGCTCGGGCTCAAGGGAGCAGCGCCAGCAACGATCACCGAGCTGATCCGCCAACTTGCGTCCCCATGGGTCGTCGACATTGACGACGGCACACGCACCCTCACCCACCAGCAGGGGGGCCTGAAACAGACGGGCCTTGGCCTCGAAATAGGCCTCCATGGTCGGGTGATAGTCGAGGTGGTCCTGCGTGAGATTCGTGAACACCGCTGCAGAAAACTGACAACCGGCCACCCGGTCCTGATCGAGCGCATGGGAGCTCACTTCCATGGCAGCCACCTGGCACCCTCCCGCCACCGCCTCGGCCAGCTGCGCCTGCAACCGGTCGGCGAATGCCGTGGTGTGGGTTGAAGTCATGCTGTGACCTGGCCAGCGGTTCACCAAGGTGCCGAACAGGGCGGCGGGCCGCCCCACCTGGTCGCAGAGATGTTCGATCAGGTGTGTGGTGGTGGTCTTGCCGTTCGTTCCGGTGACACCGATCAGGGTCATCCGCTGCGACGGGTGCTGCCAGAACACAGCGGCGAGAGCACCGGCCCAGGCGGCAACAGGGTCGCTGACGATCACGACGGGATCACCGTTGGCCGGAGGATCGGCAGCCGCGGCGGCAGGACCGATCACGGCAGCCGCACCACCAGCGGCCAGGGTCTGTCGCCAGAAACTGCCGCCATCAACCTGCTCGCCAGGCAGACCGATGAAGAGGCTCCCGTTGCCAACGCATCGGGAATCACAGGTCAACGACTGAATGGATGGATCGGGTAGATCCCCCTGAACCGGGAGGCCGACTGCATTCAGCAGCGAATGGAGCGTCTGGGCCATCAGCCGACCACCAGCAGTGGTGCAGTTCTAGTCCGATCCAAGCGTGCTGGAGCAGACCCGTTGTAACCAGGCGTACAAACCGTCCGACTGGAGGCGGGGGGAGACGCGTGGCAGGACCACACCACTGAGTGCCAGCACAGGAACCTCCAGGTCGTAGCGCGCTCTGATGGCTGGATCCACCCCATCGGCATCAATATCAATCACTTCAAGGCGCAAGGGCGGAACCAGCGAGCCGAGGTCCAGAGCTGTGAGTCGCCCCTCAAGGCCCTCACACAGACAGCATCCCCGCCGGCTGAACAGCTGCAACACCTGGTGATCAGTCGGGGACGGGGTCACAGCCGCAGGGGGTGAAGGGATGACAGCGAAGCAGACGCCGGAGAGTGAGCCAGCCTCCTTTCCACGGGCCATGGCGCTGAATCGCCTCCAGGCCGTAAGCACTGCAGGTGGGAATGAACCGGCAGCGGGGCCCCAGGAACGGGGAGAACCACTGCCGGTAGAAACCGATGAGCGCCAGCATCACGGCCGCCACAGCGCGGTTGAGATTGGCAACAGGGCCACGCGATAAAGTGTTCGATTCGTGCGTCAACCGCTGCAGTCCGGGCCTCCAACCCAGCATGCATGCTTCGGCGTCGAACGTTCCACATCATCATTTCCCTATGTCTCGCTACCGCGGCCCTCGCCTGAGGATCACGCGGCGCTTGGGAGACCTCCCTGGTCTCACCCGGAAGGCCGCAAAGCGGTCCTACCCCCCCGGTCAGCACGGCCAAGCCCGTCGCAAGCGCTCTGAATACGCCATCCGCCTGGAAGAGAAGCAGAAGCTTCGCTTCAATTACGGAGTCTCTGAGCGTCAGCTCGTGCGTTACGTGAAGAAAGCGCGCGCCCAGGACGGTTCCAC
>JBGKDM010000168.1:0-3540 GCA_042954165.1 Synechococcus sp. | reverse complement strand
CCGGCCTTCGTTCAATCCGGAGATGGTCACCTGTTCGTCATCGCTCCGGAGGGGTGAATGGCGCCAGGACTCTTCAAGGACTGTTACCCAACGATCGGCGACCTGATCGGGGTCGCAGGGATCACGGCGTCCATGGCCGCGGCTTGCAGTCAATCCTCGAAAAACACAACCGGAAACGTGGGTGGTGCTGGCTCCAGGTGTCCGCGGTTGTGCGGACGCATCGCCGTTGACGACAGGCCGGGTGTTCCCTGGACCTGAAACGGCACGGGCCTGGTTGCCTCGGGACGAACGACAGCCCCTGGCCGAAAGAGACGTTCAGACATCGCGATCAACCAATGACTGGGACTGCTGTATTCGGCATCGGACGCGATGCAGTGATGCAATCGCAACCGGACAACAAGAATTCACCCACCGTGATGGTGCGTTACGGGCAACGAACCACCCGATCCCGATCACTCACCCCATCTTCCCGTCGATCAGATCAGCCGAAGCTTTTTTCTGCTGGTAGTAAAGATTCAGAAGATCGAGAGCCACAGATTTGAGCTCATCAATATCAGAGGCACCGGAAATGGCATTGGCTAGCCGGCGACGCTCGAACTCTTGATGCAGAGGCAACGGAATCACAACCGCCTGATCGATTATGAAGAAATAATAACGAGTGTTTCGAGGGCGCGCGGTCTCCGCGGCTACGCCTCGCCACATCGGCGCAATGCGAGTGATGGTGACGGCTCAATCCTTGAATGACAGGGTGTCGACAAACGGGTGAAGTCAAGACTCCTGTCGCTGCACTCAAATCCTGAACACAGCGACACAACACCAGTCAGTCAGGCTTGACCCAGACAGGCCTGGGCTGAAGCTTGGCTGCGGGCCGAGACGACGTGCGGGTTGTCGCGTCTGCAGAGCGATTGGAAGCCATGGTTGTGCAGGCATGGTCCAACGGTTATTGCAGAGTCGGCCAAAGACTGCTGTAACTGTCACAACGGCCCTGGGACAGCTCAGTCGTCGAACAGATAGCGACTCTGGATCCCTCCGTCCTGACTGTTCCGGCTCAGATACTGCGCGTTGTCGAGACCCCGCACAATCGTGCAGCCCAGAGGCCCGCAGACGCGGTAGTGCTCACTGCCAAGCGACTCAATCGACCCGTCCTGATGGGGACCTGTCGTTGAGCTTCGATCCATCTCCCATCTCCAACAACGTCTGGCTTTGTTTCATAACCCTGACAAAGAAAGCAAGGCAAGCGAATCAATCTTTCTTTAGCTGGCGCACCACACCGAACCGCCGCAACCATGCCCGAAACCGAGTTGAATACAACGCATTGATTGCAGGATCCTCGGTGCTGCACTCCCATGATTTTCGCTGGGTGCTGATCGCCTGGGGGGTCTGTGCCGTGGCAGGAGCCCTGAAATTCGCACGCTTGGCCAGGAGATTGCGGCCGGCCCTGCAGATCCGTCAGCCAGAACCTGTCGCCAGCACCCAGGGTGCGCGAGAGCAACTGGAGCGGATCTGGCGCCAGACAGGAGATTGATCAGGTCTGAACTGATTAGGCATTAACACGCGGTTGCAAGCGTCTGCACCGCTCACAACAGTGAGGGAAACGCCTCCCAGCCCATGCCCGTCCGCCGTCCGGGGAACAGAACGCACCGCTGGGCATCCGCATCCACCCACATCCTCACGCCGATCGCGGCAGAGAGCAGCCAGGAATGCCGGATGCGCAACGACCGCCAGAGCTATCTGCGGGTGGTTCGCGATCTCGTGCATGCCCAGTTCGAACTGGCTGACCAGGAACTGAGTGCCCGACTCTGGCAGGACGTGGCCGACCGTGACCTTGATCGCGGACGCATTCTTCACCTCCTCTACAACGCCCGTGGAATCCACCAGGACGACGCGGTGATGGGCGAACTCGACGCCGCCTACGTGGGCCTGGTGGATCCGAGCGACCCCTGACCAGGGTTCAGCAGGCGCCCGTCAGCGACGCCACCAGTTGCGCAGCCTCTGCTGCCAGGGCGTGGCATTGACCACCGGTGTGGCGACAGCATGTCGGCCCCCCTGCCGTTCGCTCTCCATCTGCTCCAGCTCACGGCGAAGCTGCCGCAGCACAGGCACCAGCAACAAAGCCGCCAGCAACCCCACCACCAGAAGCACAGGCAGCAGGGTGATCGCCCAGATCGTCGCCACCAAGGTCGCGACCATGGCGGCCAGCCGCTGAAGCCAGCGAGGACGTGCCCTGCCTGGGAGCTGCTTCACCGACTCAGAGCTCGAACACCGTTCCGAGAAGGCTCGCAGGATGGGTGAACTGGTCCGCACCCCGGCGTTCAAGTTGCGCCAGCATCATGGCGTTGGCCATGAATCGGACCGCCGAGAGAAGGGCCAGACCGATGCAGAGAGGGCAGTGCGTGATTCCCATGCCAAGAGCATCCATGCTTCCTGACCGCTGAAGTCGCCCGCTTCCCATTTCTTGATCTTTGCCGCACGATCTGTCGCGGGGTCCCGGGACACGGAGAACCGCGTCCCGGGCTCAGGCTTCACTGATGCTCCCGCTGCCAGCGGGTGAGGTTCGCCGGCGAGAACTTGTGACCATGGCGCTGGGCCACCTTGGCGACACAGGTGTTGTCCTTGCCGCAGGCCTGGACTTCGCGGCGAATGGAGTCGTTGCTCTGTGCCTTGGCCATGAAGGTCTGAAGCTGTTTCATCGACATGGGTGAAACCTCGCGATGGGTTCCTTCACCGCTAAGCGCCCCCATCAGGATCGGCAGTCAGCCGTCGGTTTTTCTTCCACTGGCGCCTGGGGGATTGCCGCGGCCGGCATCGGGATCCGGGGGGAGGCCGCGCAGACCAAGCACCAGACGCCTGGCCAGGAGCAGTCCCGGATAGGCGACGGCAGCGCGTTGTCGATCAGCAAACACCACGCGCAGCAGACGCAGCAGGGGATCACTCGGCTGCATCCGGCGGCTCAGCTCTGCGATCGCGGCACTGCCGTGCCAACACGTCTCGCCCTCCAGCAACACAGCGCCATCGGCAAGGTTCAACCCCTTGGCCCGCAGGTCGCGGCGGATGCCCCGATCGCTGCGGCCATCAACAATGCGCAGCGACGGCAAGCCTGAGGCCAGTTCACTGCGCAGGGCGAAATGACGGCAGAAGAGACAGCCACCGTCGTAAACGAGGGTGAGCGTCATGGAGTCAACGCAGCTGGAGACGGCAACTTCGCGCACGATCGTTCCTGGGATCAAGCCAGGATGGGACCCTTCGCATCCGGCCGGTGCTGGCACCACTCCTGAACTGCCTGACGGCTCTCGTCCTGCTGGGGACCATGCTCCTGGCCACGCCTGGATCAGCGACAGCAGCAACAGAGTCCGGGTTGCGGGCTGATCGCTGGCTCTGCGATGGCGATCTGCTCAGCCTGACGACCACCAGCGGCGCTGTCGACCTGCAGGGCCTCAGCAGCCCGGTCCCCAACGTGCAAGCCGGAACGGTGCCCGGTGATGGCGTTCTTATCAGCTGGCGGGGAACCACCTTCCAGCTGCCGCGCACCAATAACGCGGG
>JBGKDM010000167.1:0-4707 GCA_042954165.1 Synechococcus sp. | reverse complement strand
GATGCGGGGATTGAGGTGGAGGTGGTGCCTGGTCTGAGCGCCTATCAAGCCACCGCCTCGGCCCTCAGCGCCGAACTCACCATTCCCGGTGTTGCCCAGACCATTGTCCTCAGTCGAGCCGGTGGGCGCACCGGCGTTCCGGAACCGGAAGACCTCAACAATCTGGCGCGCCTCAAGACCTCCCTCTGCCTCTATCTCAGCGCGAGACATGTGGAGAATGTGGAAGCCACGCTTCTGCAGCACTACCCCGCCGACACCCCCGTGGCGATCGGATACCGGGTGAGCTGGCCGGACCAATGGCTCACCGTTGTGCCCCTGAACCGCATGGCTGAGGTCTCCAGGGAGCGTCAGCTGATTCGCACGACGTTGTATGTGGTCAGCCCTGCCCTCGGCCATCAGGGCCTGCGATCCAAGCTCTATTCTCCCGACCACGACCATCTGTTCCGACCGAAATCAGACTGAAATCCAGCCACCGGTGGTGGTTTAAGATCAAAGGGTGCGGGCGATTAGCACAGTGGTAGCGCACTTCCTTCACACGGAAGGGGTCACTGGTTCGAATCCAGTATCGCCCATTCGCTGAGAAATCACGGACATGTTCCAGGCACCATCGGACGCCTGCGGACGTCCTGCGGATCCGTTCCTAGCGTTGGGCAAAGGCAGGGCCTGAGGATCGCGATGGGTCAACGCAAGTCTTCATCCGGGATGAACTCCGACGAGGGGACAGCCACAGCGCTGACGAACCTCAGAGAGGTGGGAGCGATCCTGCGGTCAGCCCGGGAGGATCAAGGGATGAGCGTGCATCACCTGGCGCAGGCGCTGCACATGGGCGATGAACAGCTCGAGGCCCTCGAGGCCGGCCGGCGGGAAGAACTCACCGAAGCCGTGTTCATCCGTGCAGCGGTCCGTCGTGTGGCCGGGAAACTGGGGGTGGCACCGGAACCGCTGATTGCGGCCTTGCAATCTCTCGATCAGGGCATGCGGCCATCGCCTCCCCCAGCCCCGGCCCAGCCAGCGGCACCGAAGCAGCGCGACAGACACCAGCCGCGGCCAGCGAGGCCGATCGCCCCCATGGCCATGGGATGCACGGCACTCGGACTTGGCCTGGCCGGCCTTTTGCATTGGAGCCAGGGGCTACCGGCGCTCAGGGCCATCAGCGCTCCTCCAGCCCCACCGAAGTTGGTCATTCCCACCCCCCGGCCTCAGGCCACAGGAACGCTGAAGCCACCGCAGACAACGCAGCCAACTCAGCTAATGCAGAGACCGACCAGGTCCACCGTGACCATCCGGACAAGCCAGCCCAGCTGGATCGCTCTGCGCGACCGAAGCGGACAGATGCTGTTCGAAGGAATGGTGACCGCAGAGAAAAGCTTTCCGGCCTCTGAAGGGCTGGAGATCTATGCCGGCAGACCGGATCTGGTGACCGTTGACGACGGTGGGGACAACCCGGGACCGCTGGGATCCATCGACCAGGTGCGGTGGTATCAGCTCAGCGCTACTCCTGCACCTGCACCTGCAACGCAAGCCCTGTGACGTCCTGAACCACAGGGGCGCAGGCTTCAAGACTCCACTGCTCGAGGCTGAGGTTCTGGTTCAGCCGCTCGGCCCGCAGTGCAAGGGTCAAGGTGCCTTTCGACACACTGGCGGCCAGTGAGGCGATCACCGGCACAGGGCGTCGGTCGAGGGCTGCGGCCAGCCTGAGAAGAATCGCCATCTCCGACACGGTGCGCCGCTCGGCCCGTGTCCGCAGAACCTGCCATGACTCGTGGCGTTTCTTGGGGAGACTGCGACGGTGATAACGGGCAATGGCAGCGACCATCTGATGCTCTGATTCGGAGTATCCGAGCAGTTCGCCATGCCGGATGAGATACCAGGAATGCTTGTGATAAGCGCTGATGTTGATGTGCTGACCACAGGTATGCAGCATGGCGGCAGCCCAGAGAAGCTCACGGCCCGGCCCCTCATCGCGATGCAGCACCCCGGCGGTGCTGTCGTAAAGGCCAAGGGCATGGCTGGCGACCCGTTCCGCCCGTTGCCGATCCACGGCAAAGCGCTGCACCTGGTGCATCACCGTGCGCTGGCGGATGCTGCTCTGAAAGCTGAAGCGGTCCTCGAGAAGACCCTGGCGCAGCATCCAGTCAACAATCAGCCCCTCACGCAAGGCCCGTTCACTGAGAACGATCTCCTCAGCGCCAAGCATCTGCATGGCGGTCTGCAGGATCAGCGCCCCTGGAACGATGATCTCGGCCCGCCGGTCATTGATCGGGGTGAGGGCTCTGCGTTGCTCGGGAGTGAGCGTGACCAGCTTCTTCACCACCTGATTGAGACGGTCTCGTCCGATGCGGTACCCATGCAGCTTCCGGGAAGGCCGGTCGTCATCGCTGGCGGCAAGAGCGCCGATCGCCAGCGCCGTGCCACTGGTCGCCACCATGACAGGGGTTTCCCCCGGATTGATCCGACGGCGCACTTTGTCGACCGCAGGCTCCAGGGAACCCTGGATGTAGGCCTTGAGGAAGGCCTGACCCTGTGACGGCAGGGGATCTTCCGTGACGAAATCACGTTGAAGACGGACGGCGCCGATCCGGGTGCTCGTGAGGGCACGGGCATCGCGACCATCCGCAAGGATCAGCTCGGTGGACCCCCCGCCGATATCCAGCAGCAGGTGCGGGCGATCACCGAAGGACATTCCTGACATCACGCCCAGATAGATCAGTCGTGCTTCCTCCGGACCACTGACAAGATCCACGTCCAGATCGAGCTCGTCCTTGATCGCCTGCAGGAAGTCACGACCATTGGGGGCTTCGCGCACCGCACTGGTGGCGGCAGTCACGATCTGATCCACACGATGACTGGCAGCCAGCTCGGAGAAGCGTCGCAACGCCTCCATCCCACGCTGGATCGCAGCATCACTGAGGTGACCCGTCACGGGGTCCCGTTCACCGAGACGGGTGGTCGATTTTTCAGCCAGCAGAATGCTGAACGTTCCGAGGCTCGGATCCACTTCCGCCACGAGCAGGTGTGTGGAATTCGTGCCGATGTCGATGGCAGCGACACGCTGGATCGCTCCGCCCGAATCGCGCTGGATGTTGTCGGGCGACGTGGCCTCGGCACCAGTCATCGGAGCTGATCGGCGGACCTGACGCACTCTGCCACCGGTCACCGACTCGGAAACGGACGTGCCTAAGGTTTTGGAAAGAACGTTGAACGTGACCGGCGCCCTGAAGGGACGAATCCCCTCCAGCCTTTCGTCCTGGTTCCAGCTTCTGCGCTGGAACAAACCAAGCGGCCGGCTGATTCTGCTGATTCCTGCGGGATGGAGCCTTTGGCTGGCACCCTCATCGCCTCCGTCCGCTCTGCTCGTGATCCAGATTCTGGTGGGGGGCCTTGTGGTGAGTGCCGCCGGCTGCATCGCCAATGACCTCTGGGACCGGCGGTTCGACCGGGAGGTGGAGCGAACGCAGGGTCGACCGTTGGCCCGGGGCCGACTGACGATCACCACAGCCGTGGTGACGCTGCTGCTCCTGTTGCTGGCCAGTTTGGGGGTGGTCCTGACGCTGCCTGAGACCGGTCGCCAGCTCTGCCTGGGGCTGGCGCTGCTCGCCCTTCCCCCGATCCTGCTGTATCCATCCGCCAAACGCTGGTTCCCGTTCCCCCAGGCGGTGCTCGCGTTCTGCTGGGGCTTCGCGGTTCTGATCCCGTGGGCGGCGTCGGAGAGCAGCCTCGCCCTGACGCCGGAGTTGGCAGGCTGCTGGCTGGCCACAGTCGTCTGGACCTTCGGTTTCGACACGGTGTACGCCATGGCCGACCGCCCGGATGACCGCCGTCTCGGACTCCGCAGCAGCGCGCTGACCCTGGGAGCATCCACGGGCGTCGTGGTGATGGGCTGTTACGCCGTCGCTGTGCTGGGCCTGGGGGGAGCGGCCCTGAGCGCCGGACTCGGTTGGATGTTCTGGGTCTGCTGGTTGCTGGGTGGCGCCGGCATGCTGCTTGAAGCCCGACAACTTCGGCCCGACCGGCAGGATCCGATGTCGGTCTATGGACGGCATTTCCAGCATCAGGTGTGGCTGGGGGCCCTCCTGCTGCTGGGGCTGGTGCTGGGGGGGCAACCGCTGTGACGGCACGCACGCCGAACCTCAGCAACGGCGCCACGGTCGGCGTTGTGGCGGCCAGTTCGGCGCTGGATGACCTCACGGCCGTGCATCAGGGGCTGGACCTTCTGAAGGCGTGGGGGCTGACGATCCCGTCCACGGGGATCCAGCCACGGCGCTGGGGATATCTGGCAGGCACCGATCGGGAACGTCTGGCCGACCTGCAGCCTGATCCGAGACCGGCTTTGCTGGCGTGTGCGCGCGGGGGCTGGGGGGCCGCACGTCTGCTGGAACATCCCCTGGATTGGCAACCGGGCTGGCTGCTGGGGTTCTCCGACGTCACAGCGCTGCTGATGGCAAGGCAGGCAGCAGGCTTTGATGGCGGTGTGCATGGCCCCCTGCTGAGCACGCTTGCGGCGGAACCGGCATGGAGTCAGCGGCGGCTGCGGCAGCTTCTGTTCGGCGAGGAGCTGCAGGACCTGCAGGGCAGCAGCTGGGCCGGAGGGGTGGCCGAGGGCCCATTGATTGCTGCGAATCTCACGGTGGCATCGCACCTGCTGGGAAGTGACCACATGCCGGATCTGCGCGGTGCGATTCTGATTCTTGAGGATGTGGGGGAGCG
>JBGKDM010000166.1:0-6147 GCA_042954165.1 Synechococcus sp. | reverse complement strand
ATCAGCCTGTATCTCGGTCAGGCCATGGCGGTCCTGCAGCTGCTGGCGGGCTGTCGCCGTATCGGATGCCGCACGGATCAGGGCAATGATCGGATCGAGCTGGTCAAGGGCCAGAAGGAGACCGAGGAGGATGTGATCACGCTCTTCGGCCTTGCGCAGGAGATAACGGGTGCGACGCTCGATCGTCTCGACCCGGAAGTCGAGAAACACCTGCAGCATCTTGCGAAGCGTGAGCAGAATCGGCTCACCATTCACAAGCGCCAACATGTGGGCACTGAAATTGCTCTGAAGTGGCGTGAGCTTGAACAGATTGTTCAAGACCACCTGTGGGTAGGCATCCCGACGCAGCTCCACAACGATGCGCATGCCATCACGATCGCTTTCATCGCGGATGTCAGAGATGCCTTCGAGCTTCTTGTCGTTGACCATCTCAGCGATCCGCTCAATCAGAGCCGCTTTGTTGGTCTGGTAGGGCAACTCAGTGATGATCACGGCATCCCTGTCAGGACGCCCAGGAGCTTCAATCGTCTCGATTGCGGCAACGCCGCGCATCGTGACTGAACCCCGACCGCTCAAATAGGTCTCGCGAATTCCACTCCTGCCGAGGATCTGGCCACCTGTAGGGAAATCGGGGCCTGGGATGATCTGCATCAGGGCAGCGTCATCAAGCTCCGGGTTCTCAATCAGAGCCAGAAGACCGTTGATGAGCTCAACGAGGTTATGGGGAGGAATGTTGGTGGCCATTCCCACCGCGATTCCGGCCGAGCCATTGAGAAGAAGCTGCGGAATCCTGGCGGGCAACACCGTCGGTTCCTGCTGAGACCCGTCGAAGTTGTCGGCGAAGTCGACAGTTTCGGCCTCGATGTCTTCGAGAAGGCTGTCGGTGGTGAGAGCCTTGAGTCGCGATTCGGTGTACCGCATCGCCGCCGGTGGGTCGTTGTCCACCGACCCGAAATTGCCGTGGCCATCAATCAACGGCATCGACATCGAGAAATCCTGGGCCATCCGGACCAGGGCGTCGTAGACGGCTGTGTCGCCATGGGGGTGGTACTTACCGAGCACCTCACCGACGACACGCGCGCACTTTCTGTAGGGCCGATCGCTGGTGAGACCGAGCTCGTACATCGCGTAAAGGATGCGGCGATGCACGGGCTTCAGACCGTCCCTCGCATCGGGCAAAGCCCGCCCGACAATCACGCTCATCGCGTACTCCAGGTAGGAGCGCGACATCTCGTTGCGGAGATCCGTCTGAATGATCCGATCGTCGGACTCTCCAGGACCGCCGTTACCCGGCCCCACTGGATCCGCCATACAAGACCTAAAAGCCGTCAGGGAATTTTATATCGAGCCCGGCCTTGCCACCAGGTATTGCAATCATCACCAATCCCGCCGGCTGTCCAGTCCGTTCCAGTCGATGGCCCTTAAGCTGCGCTGCCGTGGAAGTTCCCGGTCGCGATGAGTTCCGAAACGCCTGAAACCACCGCCGTGGAATCCTCTCCGGCACAAGACCCTGCGGTGGAGAACCTTGTGACCTCGGCCGATCCGGACACTCAGAACGCAACTCCATCGGCACCTGAGCCTGCACGGGACAGTCCGATCAACCCCGTTCAGGCGACGCCCTCAGCCGAGGATCCCATCCCTGTTCCGGATATTCCAACGCCACCGATCAACCCAACGCCTCCCAACCCGCTTCCGAGCCTGCAGACCGCACCGGTCGCAGCGTCCGAACCGGCGAGCGAAGCAGAGGTCCAGGCCGTCAATGACAGCAGTGATTCGGCATTCACGGAACGGATCACCATCCCCGGCACCACCGGCGCCGACGCGATGGACGGTGAGGGTGGCGAGTGGGATCTCCTCACCACCAAACTGCGTGACTGGTGGGACACCGCCGATGTGGGAGCCCAGGCACGGACTCTCGGCAAGCCCCTGAAACTGATCGGCGCCCTGATTGCTGCGCTTCTGGTGTTCCGCGTTTACAGCGGCCTGCTCCATGCCATCGACAGCATTCCCCTCGCTTCCGGCCTGTTTGAGCTTGCCGGCGTGATCTGGATCGTTCGCTACAGCTCGACACGCCTGATCAGGAGCGACGAGCGACAAAAGGCCCTGGCACGGATGAGGGAGTTGTGGACTGCGTTCACAGGCAAGGACTGAGCACTGACCACCACACCCTGAACAATCCGATGCTGCGGAGATCAGCCAAGGCCGCTTGGTAGCTTGACCTGATCTTTCAATGGCATGCGGTGAACATTCAGCTTGGTCGTTCCAAAGTTGTCCGCAGGGCCTACGGCATCGATGAGATTGCTCTCGTGCCAGGCGGACGCACCGTTGATCCTGAGGTCACAGACACCCGCTGGACCCTGGGTGGCATCGAGCGTGAGATTCCGATCATCGCGAGCGCCATGGATGGCGTCGTTGATGTTGGGATGGCTGTGAAGCTGTCGCAGCTGGGTGCACTGGGCGTCATCAACCTTGAAGGCGTACAGACCCGGTACGAGGACCCCAATGCAGTTCTCGACAGGATCGCCTCGGTTGGCAAGGACGAGTTCGTCCCCCTGATGCAGGAGATCTACAGCCAACCGGTGCAGGAAAGCCTGATCAGAAAGCGGATTCAGGACGTCAAGGCACAGGGAGGCATTGCCGCCGTCAGCGGCACTCCAGTGGCAGCACTGCGGTTCGGCAAGGCAATCGCTGAAGCCGGTGCCGATCTGTTCTTTGTGCAGGCCACCGTGGTGTCAACCAATCACACCGGCCCCGAGGGTCAGGACACCCTCGATCTCGCCGCTTTATGCAGAGACATGGGTGTGCCGGTGGTGATCGGCAACTGCGTGACCTACGACGTTGCGCTTGAACTGATGCGAGCCGGTGCAGCGGGTGTGATGGTCGGCATCGGCCCCGGTGCTGCCTGCACATCGCGCGGGGTTCTGGGGGTCGGCATCCCGCAGGCGACTGCGGTCGCCGACTGTGCGGCTGCCCGCGATGACTACGCCAAGGAAAGCGGCCGCTATGTTCCGATCGTGGCGGACGGTGGCATCGTCACCGGTGGTGACATCTGCAAGTGCATCGCCTGCGGTGCCGATGCGGTGATGATCGGATCGCCGATTGCCCGCGCAGAGGAAGCCCCAGGTCGTGGATTCCACTGGGGAATGGCGACACCGAGCCCTGTTCTGCCCCGCGGCACGCGCATCAACGTGGGCAGCACCGGAAGCCTGGAACGCATTCTCCGGGGACCGGCCAAGCTTGATGACGGGACCCACAACCTGCTGGGTTGCCTGAAGACCTCGATGGGAACCCTCGGCGCCCGCACCATCAAGGAGATGCAGCAGGTGGAGGTCGTTGTGGCCCCATCCCTGTTGACTGAAGGGAAGGTCTACCAGAAAGCACAACAACTCGGGATGGGCAAGTAAGACCCACTGGGTGGCCAGGAACAAGCCTTAAGGTTCAGGCGGGGGGCTTCGGCCCTCCACTCCTCACACCCTCTCGCCCGACGCGTTCGGGCTTTTCGTCTTCAGGGTCGTCCAGGCAGATCACAGTTCCACTCGAAAGGAGACAGGAACGGGGGCTTTCAGGATGACGTTGCTAAATTTCAACGGATTCCTCGAATAAGAGAATGTCCAGCGCTGCCGCCGTTACCGACGCTTCCTTCGAGCAGGACGTGCTTCAGAGCGATGTCCCTGTGCTGGTCGATTTCTGGGCCCCCTGGTGTGGCCCCTGCCGGATGGTCGCTCCCATCGTGGATGAGATCTCCAAGGAATTCGAAGGCAAGATCAAAGTCTTCAAGCTGAACACCGACGAGAACCCCAACGTCGCCAGTCAGTACGGGATCCGCAGTATCCCCACGCTGATGGTCTTCAAAGGTGGTCAGAAGGTGGACACCGTTGTTGGTGCCGTTCCTAAGGCAACCCTGTCTGGCACCATCTCCAAGTACCTCTGAAGAAGTCGTCGATTTGACGATCGGTCTGATTGATTACGGCATGGGCAACCTGCATTCGGTGCAGGTTGCCTTTCGTCGTCTGGGGAAATCTCTCCTTCCCGTCCATCACCCGGACGACCTTTCGCAATGCACTGCCCTGATCCTTCCGGGGGTGGGCGCCTTTGATCCGGCGATGGAACGCCTCGCGGCAACCGGCCTGGTTCCAGACCTGATTCAGTGGCACGAGGCGTCCAAACCACTGCTCGGGATCTGCCTGGGGCTTCAACTGCTGTTTGAAGCCAGCGATGAAGGGGATCGTCCAGGCCTCGGTCTTCTCAAGGGACGCGTCAAGCGCCTGCCGACACATCAGGGAGAGCGCATTCCCCATATGGGCTGGGCACCTCTGATCCAGGCGAATCCCTCCCCTCTGCTTCAGTCCGATGCTCCCAGCGACTGGATGTATTTCGTGCATTCGTTCGCGGCCGATCCCGAGGACCCCACCGTGACCGCAGCCACAGCGCCTTTCGGTCACGGTCAAGCCACGGCCATGGTCTGGAAGAACAGGCTGGGAGCGTGTCAGTTTCACCCGGAGAAATCGGGCGCCGCTGGTCAGCGTCTCCTGCAGCGTTGGCTCGCATGGCTCGAGCAAGGCACCTGCCTCCACCCGTGAAGTCAAGCCGAGCAGGGCAGTTACGACTCACCGGTGGTCGCAAACTCCTCAGTCCGCGGGGACGCACCACCCGTCCCACAACAGCCAGGGTTCGGGAAGCCGTGATGAATATCCTCGGGCCCCGTCTGGCCGAAGCCCACTGGCTGGATCTCTGCAGCGGCAGCGGCGTGATGGGATGCGAAGCGCTGCAGCGGGGGGCAGCCCGCGTCGTCGCCATCGAGAAACAGGCACAGGCTGCAGCAATCTGCCGCAGCAACCTTGAGCTCACAGCCAGCGGGCGTCCCGGGGCCTGCGACGTCCAAGTCGTGCAAACGGATCTTGTGAGCTGGCTCCAGCGTGGTCGCCCCCAGGCTGACCCGGGATTTGATCTTGTCTATTTCGATCCCCCTTACGCCTCCGAGCTCTACGGAAAGGGCCTCAGCGCTCTTGATGACGGACGGTGGGTTGGCCCGGATTCTCTGGTGCTCTGTGAGCATGAGATCAAACAAAAACCCGCCATCCCTGACGGGTGGCGGGTGATCGATCATCGGACCTACGGAATCAGCGGGGTCCTGATTCTCAGCCCCCCAGAGCACTGCCACGGCGGTATTGGTTCCATGCAGCCACGAACAGGCCCAGCAATGTGACGGGAATGAGACCAAGAACGATGCCGCAGAGCAGAGGTTCGATCATCGTGTCGCGCCCAATGGAAAACTTGATCACAATTGTTTCATGACCCGGTCGCAATCGTGAGTTCCCCGTCACCAACTGCTGCAACACCAGCACCGCGGCGCCGGGGACTGATCACGGGCCTGGTGACATTCGCAGCGGTGACCTGCATCGTGCTGGTCAGCTGGGTGATGACGAGCTCCAACCGCGACCCCTACGTGATTGCAACCCGTTCCCTGAGCGGAGACGCAAGCCATGGCGGGCTTCTGTTCAGGATCAACTGTGCGGGGTGTCATGGAATCGCGGCACAGGGACTCGTGGGACCAAGCCTTCTGGGCGTGAGCGATCGCCTCAGGGACCCGCAGATCATTCATCAGATCGTGAGCGGTCAAACCCCACCGATGCCGCGATTCGAGATCGAACCTCAGGAGATGGCCGATCTTCTGGCCCATCTCAAGACGTTCAGCACAGAACCATGACCGTTCCGGCACCTCTGACCGTGGTGCTGGTGGAACCGGCCGGTCCCCTGAATGTGGGAAGTGTTGCCAGGCTTTGCGCCAATTTCGGTGTCCACGAGCTGCGTCTCGTGGCGCCCAGGTGTGATCCATCCGATCCGGACGCCGTGAAGATGGCGGTCCATGGACGAAGCCTGCTCGCACAGGCTCGCATCTTCCCGACACTCCTGGATGCGATCAACGACTGCTGCCGTGTGATCGCCACAGCGGGACGGCTTGATCACGGCACCATCCCGCTTGGAACGCCCGAAGAGGTTCTGCCCTGGGCCCTGGGGGGGACATCCAGCCAACCCTCAGCTCTCGTCTTCGGCCGCGAGGACCACGGCCTCACGAACGAAGAACTCCTGCTCAGCCAGCGGATCATCACGCTGCACAGCAGTGCGACCTACCCCTCGATGAATCTG
>JBGKDM010000165.1:0-3482 GCA_042954165.1 Synechococcus sp. | reverse complement strand
CACGGAGCATCATGCGGTGCTTGATCCACTGCAGCAGCTGCGGCGGGAAGGCCACCGGCTCACCTTGCTGACGCCGGGAGCGGACGGCCTCATCGACCTGGAGCAACTGGAAGCGTCGTTTCAGTCGGACACCCTGCTGGTCAGCGTGATGGCGGCCAACAACGAGATCGGGGTGCTTCAACCACTGGGTCAGATCAGCGCGCTCTGCCAGCAGCGGGGGATCTGCCTGCACAGCGACGCCGCCCAGATGGTCGGCCACCTGCCCTGTTCCCCCACACGGGTGGGGGTGAATCTGATGAGCATCAGTGGTCACAAGCTCTACGGCCCGAAAGGAATCGGAGCCCTCATCGTTGGGGAGGGCATCAAGCTGCAGCCTTTGCAGTTCGGGGGCGGCCAGGAGCAGGGATTGCGTCCTGGCACCCTGCCCGTCCCCCTGATCATCGGCCTGGCCAAGGCCGCGGAACTGGCCCTGGACGCCATGGAGGCCCACAGCAGCCGCCTGGCTGGTCTGCGCGACCGGCTCTGGGAGGGGCTGCGAGGCGAGATTCCCGGGATTCAGCTGAATGGGGCCCTGCAGCCCCGCCTGCCCCACAACCTCAACGTCACCCTGCCGGACGTGAATGGCAACAGGCTCCATCAGCAGTTGCGAGCACGCCTGCTGTGCAGCAGCGGCTCAGCCTGCAGTGCGGGACAGCCGTCCCATGTGCTGCAGGCCCTCGGGCGGAGCCGGGAGGAAGCCAGCGCATCGCTGCGCCTCAGCCTCGGCCGATCGACGGATGCCAACGACATCCAGAGCGCCATCAACGCGATCAGCGAGGTCGTCCACGGAATGCAACGGAAACGCTGAAAAAAACTGTTCCCGTCGCTACGTTCCGACCAGACCATGCGACAGGTGGCACGGCGATGAGCGACTCCAGCGGCAGCAACAGATTGCAGGTGATGCGGGCCGTCGAGGACGGATGGAAGGCATTCAGCCGTTCCCCCTGGCCCTTCGTGCTGTTCACGCTGCTGGCGGGCGTGCTGTCCATGCTGTTCCAGGCGATTGCCAACGCCGCCTCCGGTGATTCCTTCGGGGCCGGCGCCGCCATCGCCACGATCATTTCGGTTGTGGGCAGCACGGTGGTGAGCCTCTGGGCCGTGAGCGGACTGATTCGCGGCGCATGGCGAGCGCTGGATGGCCAGGCGCCCGGCTTCTCCGATCTGGCCCGCTGGGATGGAGGCGCTGCCGGTCGCCTCTTCATCAACCAGTTTGTGCTGGGTGTGCTGTTCTTCCTCATCCTGCTGATCACCTTTGTGGTGGCCGGTGGGCTGGCCCAGATCAGCCAGGGACTGATCGTGATCCCTGGAATCGCTGCCGCCCTGGTCTTCCTTTATCTGGGCATCAACCAGAAGTTTCTTCCCTGGATCGCTCTGCTGCAGAAAGGCAACCCCATGGACACGATCCAACGGGGCCGGGCCGGCGTGGATCCTTCCTGGTGGTGGCTGCTGCTGCTGCTGATCGTTGAATCGCTGATCCTGCTGGTCGGCCTGCTGCTGTGTGGCGTCGGCCTGCTGGCCGCAGCACCGGTGGTGATCTGCATCTCCACAGCCGCCTACCGCCAGCTGTTCGGTACCGATGACGCCAGGGAGTTCCTGAACTGATCGACGTTCAGTCTTCGCTGCGGCGGCGGGCGAGCCGGAGCTTCGCGCTTCGGCTGCGCGGGTTGGCCTCCTGCTCCGACGCATCGGCAACAAGGGGTTTGCGAGTGATCCTCTGCAGACGGTCGTCCTGCACAAACGCGGTCTTGACGCGCCGGTCTTCGAGGGAGTGGAAGCTGATAATCGCCAGCACCCCGCCAGGCCGCAACCAGTCAGGGGCCTGTTGCAGCAGGCGTTCCAGCACCCCCAGCTCATCGTTCACGGCAATGCGCAGCGCCTGAAACGTGCGCGTTGCCGGATGGATGCGACCCCGACGCGCCTTGGGTGGATAGCAACCAGCGACGGCATAGGCCAGATCGGCCGTTCCGGCATAGGCGCCCCGGGCCGCGAGGTCAGCCTTGATCCTGCGGGCGATCCGTCGTGACAGGCGCTCCTCGCCGAAGGCGTAGATCAGATCCGCGAGTTCCGTTTCCTCAAGCCGGTCGATCAAGTCCGCGGCGGTCTCGCCTGGACCGGAGGGATTCATGCGCATGTCCAGAGGACCATCGAGGCGAAAACTGAATCCCCGCTCCGCCACATCGAGTTGCGGACTGCTGACGCCGAGATCAGCCAGGACAAGATCAACACCCTGCTCAGGCGTGTAATCGGCGAAATTGGTGGCCACGATCTCGGCCCGATCACCGAAGCCCGCAAGCCGTTCCCGGGCCGCAGCCCGTGCCGTGGCGTCCTGATCGAGGCCGATGATGCGCAGCCCGCTGTAGCGATTCAGGAGCAGGGCGCTGTGGCCACCACCACCGAGGGTGGCATCGACGCAGAGGCCATGCACCCAGGGCCCGTCAGGGATTGCAGCCAATGCCTCAAGCAGTGGCGACGCCAGCACAGGCACATGGACAAAGGCCTCTGGCGCGGTCTGGGGCTGATCGGGCATCGGTCCTTCCTAAGATCCCGTAGCGAATGCATTGCCACGGCCCCATGACGCAGCTCGAAACGCGCACGGAGCCGATGGTGGTCAACTTCGGCCCTCACCACCCCTCGATGCACGGGGTGCTGCGGCTGGTGGTGACCCTCGACGGTGAAGACGTGGTGGATTGCGAGCCCGTGATCGGCTATCTGCACCGCGGCATGGAGAAGATCGCCGAGAACCGCACGAACGTGATGTTCGTGCCCTACGTGAGCCGCATGGACTATGCGGCCGGCATGTTCTACGAAGCGATCGTGGTGAACGCACCCGAACGGCTGGCGGATATTCCAGTGCCCAAAAGGGCGAGCTACATCCGGGTTCTGATGCTGGAACTCAACCGGATCGCCAACCATCTGCTGTGGCTTGGCCCCTTCCTGGCAGACGTTGGGGCACAGACGCCGTTCTTCTACATCTTCCGTGAGCGGGAGATGATCTACGACCTCTGGGAAGCCGCCACAGGTCAACGCCTGATCAACAACAACTACTTCCGCATCGGTGGGGTCGCCGCCGATCTGCCCTACGGCTGGCTGGAGAAGTGCCGGGATTTCTGCGACTGGTTCGGCCCCAAGATCGACGAATACGAAAAGCTGATCACCAACAACCCGATCTTCCGTCGCCGGATCGAGGGGCTTGGAACGATCACGCGCGATGAAGCGATCAACTGGAGCCTCTCAGGCCCGATGCTGCGCGCCTCCGGTGTGCCCTGGGATCTGCGCAAGGTCGACCACTACGAGTGCTACGACGACTTCGACTGGTCCATCGCCTGGGAGAAGGAAGGTGACTGCTTCGCCCGTTACCGCGTGCGCATCGAGGAGATGCGGCAGTCACTGAAAATCCTGCGCCAGGCCTGCGACATGATCCCCGGCGGTCCCACCGAAAACCT
>JBGKDM010000164.1:0-9490 GCA_042954165.1 Synechococcus sp. | reverse complement strand
CTGCTGAATGGTGGTGGTCATGAGAACGGAAAAGAAGGTCTCCGAAGAGACGGGTACGGAAGGGCAGGAGATGCCCTGCCAACGCCACTGTAACGGAAGATTGAGCGCTGTAACGCTTCCGCAATCATTTCCTCATCAAGCTGCGGAATGGCGCGCTGCCATCGGTTCCGCCTGACCCGCGACCGAACCGCTGTCCTTCGCTGGTGATTGTTAGCGTCAAGATCGTGTTGAAGCGCTGCTGAGACGCCGTTCCGAGTTTCCATGGCCTTTGCATCGCGTCCATTCGAACCGCCGACGGCTCAGTCCATGCAGGGTCAGGCCGAACACGAGCGGGTCCTTCTGATCCGACTCCCCTGCAATCCCATTTTTCCGATTGGTCCGATCTATCTGGCGGACCATCTCCACAAGTGTTTTCCCTCCCTCCCGCAACGGATTCTCGACCTGGCGGCACTCCCCGTTCTCGATGTCGAGCGGGTGCTGCAGACCGTTGTCGACCAGTTCCGCCCCACCCTGCTGGTGTTTTCGTGGCGTGACATTCAGATCTATGCGCCGGTTGATGGTCGCGGTGGTAATCCTCTTCAGAATTCCTTCGAGGTCTTCTACGCCAGAAATCCTTTGAAGCGGCTGCGTGGTGCCCTGGGTGGTCTGCGCCTGATGACCAGCCACTACGGCGAGCTCTTCCGCAATCAGCGCCTTGTCAAGCTCGGCCTCCGCTGGGCCCGCCGCCATCAACCCGAGGCCAGGGCAGTTCTCGGTGGCGGTGCGGTGAGTGTGTTTTACGAGCAGCTCGGCCGATCGCTTCCCAAAGGCACGATCGTCTCGGTCGGCGAAGGCGAGCCCTTGCTGGAGAAGTTGCTCAGTGGCCGCTCGCTTGCATCCGAACGCTGTTTTATTGCGGGAGAGCCACCCCGTGCCGGACTGATTCACGAGCAACCCGAGAGTCGACCCAAAACGGCCTGCGATTACGACTACATCGCTTCGATCTGGCCTCAACTCGACTGGTACCTCGAGGGCGGTGACTTCTATGTGGGCGTGCAGACCAAGCGTGGTTGTCCCCACAACTGCTGCTACTGCGTCTACACCGTGGTCGAGGGCAAGCAGGTGCGCCTCAATCCGGTGGATGAGGTGGTCAAGGAAATGCGCCAGCTCTACGACCGTGGTGTGCGCGGGTTCTGGTTCACCGACGCCCAGTTCATTCCCGCCCGCCGCTACATCGAGGACGCCAAGCAGTTGCTGCGCGCGATCAAGGCGGAGGGTCTCGAAGGTATTCGCTGGGCCGCCTACATCCGCGCGGACAACCTTGATCCTGAACTGGCGCAGCTCATGGTTGACACCGGCATGAGCTATTTCGAAATCGGGATCACCTCAGGGTCCCAGGAACTCGTGCGCAAGATGCGGATGGGCTACAACCTGCGCACGGTGCTTGAGAGCTGCCGCATGCTCGCTGATGCGGGCTTCCGCGATCATGTGTCGGTGAATTACTCCTTCAATGTGATCGACGAGAGGCCGGAGACGATCCGCCAGACCGTGGCCTATCACCGGGAAATGGAGAGCATCTTCGGGGCCGATCGAGTGGAGCCGGCCATTTTCTTCATCGGCTTGCAACCCCACACGCACCTGGAGCAATACGGGTTCGATCAGGGGCTGATCAAGCCTGGCTACAACCCGATGAGCATGATGCCGTGGACCGCCAGGAAATTGCTCTGGAATCCCGAGCCCATGGGACGCACCTTCGGGCGGGTCTGCCTGGAGGCGTTTGATCAGGATCCCAGCAACTTCGGGCGCACGGTGATGGACCTTCTCGAACGGGATTACGGCCGGGCTCCACTCGCTGAAGCGTTGCGTGCCCCGGTTCAGGGGCGGGCCGCCTTGGCCAATGCCGTCAGCTGAATCGTCAGCAGCGCTCCCATCGCCGTGATGCCCACCAGGCCTCCGAGCGGATTTCCCCCTGGACCGACGAGCCAGAGAGGCGCTTGCGGCGACCACTGCAGGAGTCCTGCCTGCAAGGCGAACCACCCGCCCACCAAACTGCCGTGGAGTCCGATGCACCCCCACAGAGATCCCTGGTCGAGGCGGCGTTGTGCAGCCAACGTCAACCCCAGCAGGAACAGACCCACCAGCAGGCCCAGCATCGGCCAGATCCCCAGGTTGAATCGGGTGTGGACCAGGCTGAAGATCAGTGCCTGGGCCAGCACCGCACGCCTGGGGCCGATCAGAAGGCTGAGTTCACCCCACAACCAGCCTCGGAAGAGCAGCTCTTCGGCAACTCCGACGCCAAGACAGAGCAGCAGCGCGTTGAGAAATTCAGGCGCGCCCAGTTCGCCCAGCCAGTAGGCCCAGTTGCTGGCCAGACTGATCAGGCTGATCAGTCCCAGAAGCGCGGCGGCCCAGCCGAGACCAGCCAGGAAAGGATGTCGACCAGGTCTTCCGACGTTGACCAGGCCGAGTTCCTTCCAGGGGTGGCGTGTTCCCCAGCGCACCCGCACCCAACTGGGAAGGAGCAGGAGGAAGAGCAGCAGGCTGATCACCGTTCCGCTCAGGTCGCGGTCTGCGCTCGACAGGCCTGGCACAAGGCGGCTCACCGGTTGCATCACAAGCCAGCCCAGCCCGTAGAGCAGGGGTATGAGGGTGAGCGTCGGGATCCAACGCAAGCGCTGCGTCAGCCAGGCTGTCCAAAGGGGGTGGAAGCGTTGACGGGATGGCGCAGACATGGGCAAAAGCCTCGCAGGCCTGATCGCAGCGGCGTCAGTTTTCGGGTTCGAGGGTGCTGGTGAGTCCTTTGGTCTTGAGGGTTTCGCAGTAGAACTCAGCTGGTTCGAGATCACACACGATCACGAGGCCGACACCGGTGTTATGGGCCTCCAGCATCACCGCCATCGCGTCCTGCTCGCTCAGCTGGGGCACGACCTGCTGCAGGGTCACCACCACATATTCCATGGCGTTGACGGGGTCGTTGTGCAGCAGCACCTTGTAACGCGGCGAGCGCTTCCTGACGGTCTCAGTCTGTTTGTCGAGAACGGCTGCACCGCCCGGGCTTGAGGAACTCACGGCCATGGCGACGACATTTGGTCTTGGTCAATCTAAATGGGAGGCCCGGGGCAGGGGGCCTCCAGGTCGCGCAGGGACCTCTTCAGAGGGCCCTGATCCGGCGCATCGCCTCATCCACATTCGCCCGGCTGTTGAACGCCGACAGGCGGAAGTAGCCCTCTCCGGCGGCCCCGAAGCCGCTACCCGGGGTGCCCACGACGTGGGCTTTGTTGAGCAGGTGGTCGAAGAACCCCCAGGAATCCATCCCGCTGGGGGTTTTCAGCCAGACGTAGGGAGCGTGTTCCCCGCCGTGCACTTCAATCCCAGCGGCGCTCAGTTCGCGGCGGATGATCGCAGCGTTCTCCATATAGAAGCTCACCAGCGCCCTGATCTCCTGCTGGCCCTGATCGGAATACACCGCCTCGGCACCGCGCTGGATGATGTAGCTGACGCCATTGAACTTGGTGCTCTGGCGACGGTTCCACAGCCCCCAGAGTTCCACCTCGGAACCGTCGTCGGCTTTGCCTTTCAGGCCTTTGGGCACCACGGTGAGCGCACACCGCGTGCCGGTGAATCCGGCGTTCTTGGAGAACGAACGGAATTCGATCGCGCAGTCGCGGGCTCCGTCGATCTCGTAGATCGAGTGGGGGAGTTCCGGATCCTGGATGAAGGCCTCATAGGCGGCATCGAACAGGATCAGAGATCCGTTGGCCCTGGCGTAATCCACCCAGGCCTTGAGCTGCGCCTTGGTGGCCACAGCCCCGGTGGGATTGTTGGGGAAGCAGAGGTAAATCAGATCCACCGGCTCACTTGGGATCTGAGCTGTGAAGCCGTTCTCGGCGCTGATCGGCAGGTAGCTGAGGCCGCCGTAACGGCCGTTGTCCCCGGCGTCGCCGGTGCGGCCCGTCATCACGTTGCTGTCGACGTACACCGGGTAGACCGGATCGGTGACGGCAATTCGGTTGCCACCGCCCAGGATGTCGAGAATATTGCTGCTGTCGCACTTGGATCCATCGGAGACGAAGATCTCGTCTGCGCTGATCTCGCAGCCTCGTGCCTGGAAATCGTGCTTGGCGATGGCGTCGCGCAACCACCCGTAGCCCTGCTCAGGGCCATAGCCGTGGAACCCGTCTGCTGTTCCCATCTCGTCCACGGCGGCCTTCATGGCGTTGCGGCAAGCCAGGGGCAGGGGTTCGGTCACATCCCCGATCCCAAGACGGATGAGGGCAGCCTCGGGATTCGCCTCACTGAAGGCCTTGACCCGCCTGGCGATCTCAGGAAAGAGATAGCCGGCCTTGAGTTTGAGGTAGTTGCTGTTGACCTGAACCACGAAAAAGGGGATGGCGTCTCCGCATCCTGCTATGCGGCGCGACTGATCGTCGGCTCAAGGCCGGTTTCTACGATGGGGCCATCGCTCCGCTGAGCCATGACCGTTGCGTGCCCGAGTCTGGAGCCGGTCGATTTCGACAGCCTGGTGAATGAAGGCATCAATCGACCGGCCCGTTACATGGGGCATGAGCTCGGCGTTGAACCGCGCGACTGGTCGACGGCCCGTGTGCGCTGGGCCCTCACCTATCCGGAGATTTACGAGGTCGGGTCGAGCAATCTCGGCCACATCATTCTTTATTCGATCCTGAACGCCGTCCCTGGCCAGTTGTGTGACAGGGCCTATCTGCCGGCTGCAGACCTTGCCACGCGCCTGCGCGAGCGCAACCAGACACTGTTTGCCGTTGAGAGCCGGCGCCCTTTGCCAGCATTCGACATCCTTGGATTCAGTCTCAGCTACGAGCTCGGGGCGACCAACATCCTCGAGATGCTCGATCTCGCTGGGGTTCCACTGCGGGCCTGTGATCGGGGTGACCGACCGCTCAGCGACCCGCAATCGCCGCCACTGATCTTCGCTGGCGGACCAACGGCCACCAGCAACCCCGAGCCCTACGCCGCCTTCTTTGATTTCATCGCGCTCGGGGATGGGGAGGAGCTGCTGCCCGAGATCGGCCTTGTGGTCGCTGAAGCCAAGGCCGCGGGTTGGTCCCGTTCCCGTCTGCTGCGGGATCTGGCCCACGTGCCTGGTGTGTACGTGCCGTCCCTGTATGCCCCTGGTGTTGACGGGGTCACGGTCGAGTCTCTTCACCCTGAGCTGCCGCCCCGCCCCTTGCGACGTGTGGCGACGCCGATGCCCCATTACGCCATGGGGCTGGTTCCCCATGTGGAGACGGTCCATGACCGGCTCACGGTTGAAATCCGACGGGGCTGCACGCGGGGATGCCGTTTCTGTCAGCCGGGGATGCTGACCCGCCCGGCCAGGGATGTGGAGCCTGAGGCCGTGATTGAGGCGGTGGAAACCGGCATGAAGCGGACCGGTTACAGCGACTTCTCGCTCCTGTCGCTCAGCTGCAGTGACTATCTGGCTCTGCCGGCTGTCGGGGTCGAGCTTCGCAACCGACTTGCGGATCAGAACGTCACCCTGCAGCTCCCCAGCCAGCGGGTGGATCGCTTTGATGACGACATCGCCCACATTCTCGGGGGAGGTCGCCAGGCGGGACTGACGTTCGCGCCGGAGGCCGGAACCCAGCGTCTCCGCGACATCGTCAACAAGGGTCTGACCGATGAGGACCTGCTGAACGGGATCCGCACTGCGATGCAGAACGGTTACCGCAAGGTGAAGCTCTATTTCATGATCGGTTTGCCGGGAGAAACCGATGCCGATGTCCTCGGCATCGCCGAAACCTGCGCAATGCTCCAGCAACGCTGCCGTGATCTTGGCCGTCTGAAGCTCAACATCACGATCAGTAATTTCACGCCCAAGCCCCATACCCCGTTCCAGTGGCACAGCGTGTCGACCGCTGAGTTCGCGCGCCGTCAGGAGCTGCTTCGTCAGGCCGGCCGTGCCCTTCGAGGCGTGCGCTTCAACTTCACGGATGTGAGGCTCTCGGCGATGGAGGACTTCGTAGGCCGTGGAGATCGCCGACTGGCTCCGGTCATCGAGGCGGCCTGGCGCGCCGGTGCTGGGATGGATGCCTGGTTCGAGGCCCTCGATCGCACCTACAGCGCCTGGACCGATGCGATCGCCTCGGCCGGACTGGAAGGCCGTTACCGCCAGCTTGAACTCGGTGGTTGGGGGGCTGCCAATGCGCTGAGCGCTGAAGACCTGACCTCGTTCTGCTCCCAACCCCTCCCCTGGGATCACATCGACACCGGCATCGACAAAGCCTGGCTGGCGGAGGATCTTCAGCGCGCCCTCGCCGCCGCTGTCGTACCGGACTGTTCGTTCGATGGCTGCAGCAGTTGTGGCGTGTGCGGGCCGGACCTCGGACACAACGTGGTCGTTCCACCTCCTGATATTCCTGACCAGGTGCCAGGGAAGGCTCCCCCAAGCGAGCGGGTCTGTCGGCTGCGTTTTCAGTTCAGCAAAACGGGCGCCATGGCGTTGCTCAGCCATCTGGATGTCGTGCGGATGCTGGAACGGTCCCTGCGGCGTTCAGGCCTTCCTGTCAGTTTCACCGGCGGTTTTCACCCGCTGCCCCGCCTGCAGCTGGCTCTCGCCCTGCCGCTCGGCGTGGCTGCCCATGGTGAATGGATGGATCTGGAATTTCTGGAGGCCGTGGATCCCGCGGAGGCCTTGCGCATCTGGCAGGCCACACTCCCCGATGCGTTCCGCCTGTTGTCGGCCAGGGAGGTGGCTGTCTCGGAACCGAGCCTGTCGCAGCATCTGGCGTCGGCTCGATGGCAGTTCCATCTGTCGCCGGCAGACCCGTTAGAAGCAGAAGCCGCATCGTCCTTCCCCGCGTCCCTCAGGCAGGCGTGCCAGGCCCTGTTCGATGCAGACACTCTGATCTGGCGGGATACCGACAAGAAGGGCAGGCCCCGTGAGCGGGATTGCAGGCCCTTTCTCCTGTCACTGGACCTGGGCCCGACCCCGAGCGATCCGGATGCCGGTGCGCCGATGGCCGTGCAACTCCATGCCCAGATTGATTCCATGGGACGCAGCCTCAAGCCTTCCCAGATTCACCACTGGATCCAGGAGCAGCTCGGGATGACTCTTGCCATGGCCAGGGTGGAACGCACGGCGTTGCTGCTTCAGTGATGCCAAAGACCCCGGTGCTAAGTTGACTTCAAGACGAAAGGCTTTGGGCAATTGCGCCACTGCCGCGTCCCGGTCTTTCATTTCTCAGATCCTGCGGAACGAGAGGCCATCGCCTCCGGCCCTCCGACCTGACCGTGTCGGCGCCGAGTGCAGATCAAAGGAGTTTCGACTCCGCTCTCTTCCATAGCTTCGGCTCCAAATCTTTCTTCAAACCCCGGGTCTTGGTCATGGGCCAATCCCCGGGACATGCCCGGATGCGGGCGATCTCTGAACCTTTCCATGCCCCAGCAGATTGTCATCGCCGAGCAGCTGCGGATCGCCGCGGTGCTCTCAGATGAACGGGTTGATGAATTAATCGTTGCCCAGGGTCGTTATCAGATCGGCGATGTCTATCTCGGCACGGTCGAGAACGTGCTCCCAGGCATTGATGCTGCTTTCGTCAACATCGGCGAGAGTGAAAAAAACGGGTTTATCCACGTCACCGATCTCGGGCCTCTTCGCCTGAAGAAGGGTTCAGCCGGGATCACCGAACTGCTCGAACCCCGCCAGAAAGTGCTGGTTCAGGTGATGAAGGAGCCGACAGGCACCAAGGGGCCTCGCCTCACTGGCAACCTGGCGCTCCCAGGCCGTTACCTGGTGCTTCAGCCCAGTGGTCAGGGGGTCAACATCTCCCGTCGAATCTCGGCGGAGGGGGAGCGCAACAGATTGCGAGCGCTGGGGGTGCTGGTGAAGCCCCCCGGTGCCGGCCTGCTGATCCGCACGGAAGCCGAAGGCATCAGTGAGGAGCTTCTGATCGATGATCTCGAATCGCTGCTCCGTCAGTGGGAGGCGATTCAGAAGGCTGCGGAATCGGCGGTGCCGCCGGTTCTGCTCAACCGGGATGAGGATTTCATTCACCGCATCCTCCGTGACCATGCCGGTCCTGAGCTGGCTCGGGTTGTGCTTGACGATGCGACCGCGGTGGAGCGGGTCGCGTCCTTCCTGAGTCAGGACGGCGGTGATGTTCTGGTCGAGGCCCATCCGGAGCCTGCCGAGCTTCTGGAGCATTACAAGATCAACGCGGCCATCCGCGATGCCCTCAAGCCGCGTGTTGATCTCCCCTCCGGCGGTTACGTGATCATCGAGCCCACCGAAGCGCTCACGGTGATCGATGTGAACTCCGGCTCCTTCACCCGCTCAGCGAATGCGCGGGAAACGGTGCTCTGGACCAACTGCGAAGCGGCGGTTGAGATCGCCCGTCAGCTCAAGCTGCGCAATATCGGTGGGGTGATCATTGTCGACTTCATCGACATGGATTCACGCCGGGATCAGCTGCAACTGCTGGAGCACTTCACGGCAGCGATCCGTGATGACGCGGCCCGTCCTCAGATTGCCCAGCTCTCCGAGCTCGGCCTGGTGGAGCTCACCCGCAAACGCCAGGGTCAGAACATCTACGAACTGTTCGGTCGCGCCTGTCCGAGTTGCGGAGGGCTTGGTCATGTGGCTGTTCTGCCTGGCAAGGACCAGATGCAGCCCCTGGCCACAGCCACGGGACTGGTGCGGACCGCTGCATCAGCCCGCGCTGAAGCGACGTCATCGCCGGCGGAGGGAGGGCGCCGGCGTCGGGGTGGCCGCGGCCGTGTCGCCGCCCAGGCCGTCATCACCGCCGATGAGCGTGTGGAGTCGCCGACTCAGGCCGTTGAGGACACAGCGGTCGTTGCCAGCTCCAGTGGCGCTGCCACTGAGCCGTCCCCCCGGCGCCCCGAGCCTGAACTGGTGGCTGTGTCGATGACGGATGAGCAGGAGCAGGTCTTCGGCTGGCTTGGATTGAGTCCCGCACTCCTGCTCGAGTCGCCCCCCGAGGCCGACAACGTCATGGTGCGGGTCGTGCGCCCCGGCGAGAGTGAGGAGCAGGTGCTTGAGGAAGCCCGGCAGCAGATCGCTGCCAGTGCCGGTCGGCGGAGACGCCGTGGTGGACGCGGTGGACGGGGCTCTGGCCGTTCTGGATCCGGTGGCGATACTCCCTCCAAGGCCACACCAGCGGTGGAGGAAACTCCCTCCGCTCCTCTTCTGGTCGAGATCACCCCGCTGGAGGCCACGCTCTCCTCGACCCCTGAGCCATCGCTGACCATCACTCCAGAGCCCAGCCCTGAGCCGGTGGGAGTCACGGCGTTGTCCGAGTCCGATGCAGCGTCATCGCCAGCGGCCAACGCGGATGCTCCTGACCAGGAGCCCCGTCGTCGTCGCCGTCGTTCGTCTGCTGCCGTTGTCGACTGATCTCCCGCCCGCGTCGTCAACCGTCGAAGTGGGCATTGACGAAGTGGGCCGCGGCTGCTGGTTCGGTCCTGTCTTCGCAGGCGTGGTCGTGTTGTCGGAAGAGGCGGCGGTCTCCCTGCG
>JBGKDM010000163.1:0-3175 GCA_042954165.1 Synechococcus sp. | reverse complement strand
GTCATGGAGGGTGAAGGGCTCACCGGTGTTGGTTGCGCCCAGCTGTCCATCGATCCCGTTCTCTTTCCAGAAGTTCTGCAGCTGCGGCTCTCTCTGGATGGCATTGGCACGCATGCCGAATCCCGTCTGCAGCAGATTCAGCGTTTCTTTGTAGGAGGGGCGGTTCTCCTTGGACTGGCTCTCCCGAGACCGGCTCTCCTCAGACACAGTGACCCTGCAGCAAACGGGATTATCAGTCCTCGCCGGTGCCGTCTGGGGAACTTGCCTGTGGTTGGTCCGTCTGCGCTGAATCGGTCGGTGGGTTTGCGCCGGTTGGTTCCGCCTCCGCTTCGGGACGCACCCAGCGTTTACCTCCTTGTTTCGTCTGCTTTGGTGCCCCGAATCCCTTGCCGGCAGGTTCGTCGTGATGCGCCAGGTCTGAAGCTTCACCGGGCGCGTCATCAACGGTGTTGCGCTGGTGATCCGGGTCGTCTGCTGCTGAGACGCCCGACCGAGCCGGGGTGACCTGTTGTTTTTCAGGGTTCGTTGGAGCCACCGGCTCAGACCCGGCGTCGCTGGTGGTCGGTTCCGGTCGTACCCAACGTTTGCCTGTCTTGCTGGCGCCCTCACGCCTGGGGAGAGTGGGCGCCTTTGACGCTCCGGACGACTGCAGTGATTGCACAAGTGCACCCGCTGATGTGCCAAGGCTCATCAGGGCAGTGATCAGTTGCTGCACACCTGTGGACCAGCGCTCCCGTGAGCCGAGGCGCTGTTGTTCCTCGGGGCTGAGCTGGGTCCAGCGGGACTGGGCGACTTCGCTTCCCAGCCGGCTGATCAGCAACCCTGAGCAGGCCACCGCCAGCATCGGTGCACCACGCAGGCGATCACTGCTGGTGACCAGCACCAGACCGAGGATCAGAATCACAGCTCCCCAGACTCCATCCCGGGGACGACTCAGTTCCGTGGCCAGCAAGGGCAGCAGCAGCACCGCCAGACCGACCATCAGGCAAAGGTCTCCGGTGAGTGTGGCCAGCATCGGCACGGCGTTCAGTTCGGTCCCATTCTGAGTGGATGCCTAAAGTTCGTCCTCTGCCCACCTGGCGGAATTGGTAGACGCGCTGGTTTTAGGTACCAGTGGCTTCGGTCGTGGGGGTTCAAGTCCCCCGGTGGGCATTGCACTTTCCCTAGGGTCAAGTTCCTGTGATATTTCGAGAAGGCTGCGTCCACCGATGATCAACGCAACCGCTGGTTCCGTCACAGCAGCGCCTGAGGGGCAGCGGCTGCGATCAGTTCCCAGGGAATTCCTGGATCCTCCTGAGGCATGGAATCCCACCGTCGGCCTGTTCCTTGGGGGCTATGCCCTGGCAGCGATCACCATCTGGGGTTGGTTCGTGGCAGGTTGGCCCCTGCCGGTTCTCCTGACCACGGGATTTCTCGCCCTTCATCTCGAGGGGACGGTGGTGCACGACGCCTGCCATAAAGCAGCGCATCCTGTGCCTTGGATCAATCAGGCCATGGGGCACGGTTCGGCCTTGCTACTGGGGTTCAGTTTCCCGGTGTTCACACGCGTGCACCTGCAGCACCACTCCCATGTGAACGATCCCAAAAACGACCCCGATCACATCGTCAGCACCTTCGGTCCGCTCTGGCTGATTGCGCCTCGATTTTTCTATCACGAGTATTTCTTCTTTCAGCGCCGGCTGTGGAAGCGCTGGGAGTTGATGCAATGGGGATTGGAACGCGCCGTGTTTCTGACCATCGTTGTCGCTGCGTTTCAGTTCGACTTTCTTCCTTTCATCTTCAATTGCTGGTTCGCTCCGGCCCTGATGGTGGGCGTCACCCTGGGTCTTTTCTTTGATTACCTGCCCCACAGACCTTTTCTGTCACGTAACCGCTGGCAGAACGCAAGGGTGTATCCAGGTCGCACCATGAACTGGCTGATCATGGGGCAGAACTATCACCTGGTGCATCACCTCTGGCCCTCCATTCCTTGGTTCGAATACAAACCTGCCTATGAGGCCACCAAGCCTCTTCTTGACTCCAAGGGCTCGCCTCAGCGTCTGGGTCTGTTTGAAACAAGTGCCGATCTCGGGAATTTTCTCTACGACATTTTTCTAGGAGTCCGTAGTCATAAGCCCCATGGCAGCCGGATGCGCCGGCTGGCACGCGTGATGCCCAGCTCAAGAATGCGTCGGGGCTGGATGGGCCTGCTCCAGAGAACAGCGGTGACACCCGCCAGACAACAGCGCTGACGGCGTCAGGTCCTGCCAAAGAGGTCCTGACTCACTGGTGCGACGCAGCAGAGATCATTCCGCGAGGATCTTCGGAACCCGGAAAAAGTCGCCTTCCCGAAGGGGGGCCTGATCAAGCAGCTCCTCCCGGACATCGGTGGCGACCACGGCGTCATCGCGGGTCACATTGACCACTTCAACGGCCCGTGTGGTGGGAGGGACTCCCTTGGTGTCAACCGCTTGCAGGTGGTCGACGTAATCAAGAATGCGCTCCAACTGGCCCGTGTAGGTGTTGATGGTGTCTTCAGGCAGATCGAGGCGTGCGAGTTTGGCCACCTTGCGCACGTCGTCGGCAGTGATCTTGCTCATGGTGCTGCCAGAAAGCTCTCGAGATCATCGCGCAACGCCGTCGCCGCTGTGTTCAGCAGCTCAGCGCCGTGGTCCGGCTTGGCCAGATATGGGTCTGAGCCCATGCGGCCATCCGGGAAGCGCCGGCGGAAATCCTCGGGCCCATGAATGGCCCCGCAAGCCGCTGCTTCAGGTAAGGGGCGTTGCTTCGCCACCAGGCCTGCATGCAGATGCAGGGTGAGAGCGATTTCGCTGGGGGTTGCGTGCTGTCCCTCCCGATCTCCGTAGAGCTCCCGGGCACGGCGCATCACAGGTCCTGCCATGAACCAGTTCGCCATGCGACAACGCAGACGTGGTGCAACATCGAGGCCGCGGCTGGCCGCGGTGCCGTAGGCCTGGGCGAAGGCTGCTTTGGCCGTGGCGATATTGCCGCCATGCCCATTGACGACAAAGATTCGCTCGAATCCGTGGGTCGCGAGCGAGAGCACCAGATCGTGCAGCACTGCCAGCAAGGTGCTGGGCTGCAGGCTCATGGTGCCTGAGAAGCCCAGGTGGTGCTCAGCCATGCCGAACGGCTGCACCGGCGCCACCAGAACACCGCTGCGTTGGCCCAGCTC
>JBGKDM010000162.1:0-2044 GCA_042954165.1 Synechococcus sp. | reverse complement strand
GGCGAGGGTCTGGCGCCGGATCCAGTGGTCGGGAACGGTGGTTGATTTGGCGCGGCTGACCGCGAGGAAATAGCCGAAGGTGCGGTGGTACTGCAGCTTCAGGTTGGTGTTGCCGCTCAGCTGGCGCTCCCGCTGTTCCTGTTCCGCCAGCCAGGTGTCCTGGTCGTCGAGCTGGTTGCGCAGGCCATCGAGCAGGGGGTCGACGCCGTCGTGGATCAGGCCGCCGTCGCTGAGGCTCAGGGGCGGACTGTCGATCAGCTGGTGGCGGATGGTGCGGGCCAGCTCCTGGAGAGCAGCGTCCGGTTCGAGCAGCTCATCGAGCCAGTCCGGGCCGCCGTTCAGTCGTTCCTGGATCAGGCCGGCGAGCTGGGGCAGGCGCTCGAGGCCATCGGCGATGGCCACCAGATCCCGGGCACCGGCCTGGCCCGCACCGGCTCGGCCCGCCAGACGCTCGAGATCCCCCATCGGTCGCAGCAGGCGCCGCAGGGCCTGGCGCAGGGGCCGGGCGTCCACGAGGTTGCTCACGCTGGTCTGACGGCGCTGAATGGCGCTGACATCCATCAGGGGGGCCTCCAGCCAGCGGCGCAGGCAGCGGCCGCCCATGGCGGTGAGGGTGCGATCGATCGCCCAGAGCAGGGAGCCCTGGAACTGGCCGTCGCGCTGGGTGCTGGTGAGCTCCAGGTTGCGGCGGGTCTGGGCATCCAGCACCAGGGCATCGCCGCTGAAGCGCAGCTGGGGGCGTTCCAGCGGTGGGGCGTGCAGGTCGTCGTCCTCCAGGGGGCGCGTCTCCTGCAGATAGGCCAGCAGGCCGCCGGCGGCCCGCAGGGCCAGGGGCTGCTCCTGCAGACCGAGGCCATCGATGGTGCCCAGCCGGTAGTGGTTCAGCAGCGCCTGTTCGGCTTCCGGCCGGCTGAAGGGGGTGCTGGCCATGGCCGTGAGCTGGAGGCGGTCCGGGCACCAGGCCGGCCTGCCGCTGGCGTTCAGTTGCTGATCCAGCTCAGGGCTGGGGCCCCAGACCAGCTCGGCGGGATCCAGCCGGGCCAGCTCCTGATGCAGTTCGCCGCTGCCGTTCCGCTCCTCCAGCACCAGCTCGCCGGTGCTGACATCGGCGCTGGCCAGGCCCCAGCGGAAGGGCGTCCTTCCCTGGGCGGGCTCCACCACCAGGGCCGCCAGCCAGTTGTTGCGGCGGGCGCTGAGCATGCCCTCCTCCAGCACGGTGCCGGGGGTGAGCACCCGGGTGATGTCGCGCTTGAGCAGGGTGCCCTTGGCGCTGCCCTTGGCTGGCGCAGCTTCCAGCTGGTCGCAGAGGGCCACGCTGCGTCCTTTGCGGATCAGATCGGCGCAGTAGCGCTCAGCGGCGTGATGGGGGATGCCGGCCATCGGCACCCGGCCGATCGCCTTGCCGCCCTCCTTGCCGGTGAGGGTGAGTTCGAGCAGACGGGACAGCTCGATCGCGTCTTCAAAGAAGCACTCGAAGAAATCACCGAGGCGATAGAGCAGCACCCGCTCGGGGTGGGTTGCCTTCAGTTCCACGTAGTGGCGCAGCATCGGTGTGAGCTGGGCCGGATCCACCAGGCTGTGATGGCTCCAGGCGGGCAGGTCGTCGCCGCCATCGCTGCTGCTGTCGGTGGCGTCTGCTTCCGGGGGCTGTGCGTCTGAAGGGGCGCTACCGGTGACCGAGCCCTCGGCATCCATGCGTTGCCGGGGCCGGCTGCGGGCATCCGCGGCCAGGGCGTCGTCGTCGAGGCTGGCCTCATCGAGGGCAGCTCCTCCGCTGGCGCTGGTTGCTGGCGTGCTGCTGCCGGCTGGCACCTCGGGTTCGCCGAAGAGATTGCCCTGCAGGGCCAGGTCCAGTTGGGGCACGCAGGGCTCCGGCGGGGAAGCGATCGTAAGGGGCTTTCCCGCCCCCTTCACCACAAGCTGTGAAGGTTGGCGCGCTCAGTCGCCGGCGGATCGGGCCCAGCGTGTGAGAATCTCTTGCACCGACCTGGCGTCGACTGATTCCATGCAGATCCTCAACACCCTCACCGTTCTGGCACTGGTG
>JBGKDM010000161.1:0-7626 GCA_042954165.1 Synechococcus sp. | reverse complement strand
CCGATTCTGGGCGGGATGGGCCCGACCCAGCCACCAGCAGCAATCAGCCGATCAAGGCTTCAATCAGGGTGCGTCCGTCCACACCACCGGTGGTGCTGTCGCAGGCGCGCTCCGGATGGGGCATCAGTCCGAGCACGTTGCCAGCGGCGTTGGTGATCCCAGCGATGTCGGCGACGGATCCATTGGGATTGCTGATATAGCGAAAGGCGATGGCGTCATCGTCCTGCAGCTTGTGCAACGTGTCGTCCGTGCACTGATAACGGCCTTCACCATGGGCGATGGGAAGGGTGAGGCGATCGCCTGCGCGATGGCCTTTCATCCAGGCGGTCCGTCCAGAGACGATCTCGAGTTGGGCGTCCTCGCAGATGAAGTGAAGGTTGCGATTGCGGGTCAGCGCACCAGGGAGGAGACCCAGCTCGGTCAGCACCTGAAAACCGTTGCAGATCCCGAGCACCCGACCGCCTCGGGCCGCGAAATCCACCAGGGAGCCCAGCACGGGGGCGAAGCGTGCAATCGCACCGCAGCGCAGGTAGTCGCCGTAGCTGAATCCCCCAGGGAGAACCACCGCATCAAGACCGCTCAGGTCCGTTTCCTCATGCCAGAGGTACCGGGTCGGCAAGCCCAGGCAGCCCTCACTCGCCCAGCGCACATCCCGGTCACAGTTGGATCCGGGGAAGACAACGACTCCGACGCTCATGCCTGTTGCAGCTCCAGAGTCCAGTTCTCGATGACGGGATTCGCCAGCAGCCTGTCGCTGAGGAGCTCCAGGCGGCGACGGGCTTCCTGCTCGTCAGGTGCATCAAGCTCCAGCTCAACGGACTTGCCGATCCGCAGCTTGCTGACGCCATCAACACCGAGCCTGTTCGCCGCTGACCGTGTGGCCTCTCCGGCCGGGTCGAGCACCGACGGACGCAGATTCACCAATACGCGGGCTTGATAACGCGGCACGGTCACCTCGCAGGGATTCTTAAATCTTGACAGGCCGGGGATCCGGCTCCGCTGAAGCACAGGCAGGTTGAGCGCAGGCACCTGCTGGAGCTGTGCCCCACGTTCGATCGATTCTTGGATCCGTCCTCCTGGCGACCACGGCCCTGGCGATGCCTGTGCTCGCCAGGGGGATCGCTCCGCCCGCGCTGGATCTGCACTGTCGACGGACCGGTGGACCATGGCGCCCCTGTCGGATGGGCATCGAGACCCCTGGCCGTCAGTGGTGGATCGACCTCGCCGGCGACAGAATTGAGTTTCACCACGACGGCAGTGGAATCGTGACGGTGCAGCCGCGGGATGGTGGGGCGGCGATCAACGTGCGAGCGCGATGGGATCGATCAGGCGGGCTCTGCTGGGGCCCCATCTGCGCCAGGGGTGCACTGCCGCTGGACTGAGCGGCGCAGGATCAGATTTCCGCAAGGCAACTGACCGCGAGTTCAAACGGCACAGCTGAAGCCGGAAGCTCCAGAAGGCGGGACGACAGGGCCGCCAGGTCCTCCGGTTGGGTCATGTCAGCGGCAGGAACTGAGGTGATGCCGCGCACCATGTCGGTGTTGACCCAGCTTGGGCAGATGGCCGTGACGCGGATTCCGGTATCGAAACCCTCATTGCGCATGGTCTGGCAGAGACCCATGAGTGCGAACTTGCTGCTCACGTAACCGGCCCATCGGCCCTTGCTGCGTTTGCCGCTCATCGAGACCAGCACCTGAATGCGTGCATCTCCATGGGCCGCCAGTTGGGGCCAGGCCGCCCGGGTCAGCCACCAGGGCCCCATCAGATTCACGCGCAGCAGATGCTCCGGATCCCCGGTCTGCGCATCGGTGAACAGAAGCGGCGTTGACAGCCAGACGCCGGCGCAGTGAATCAGCGCATCGAATCCTCCCGACCACGATTGAGCCGCTGCAACCCAGCGCGCAGCCGTCTCGGGCTCAGTCGCGTCATAGGGGACCAGCTGCACCCGATCATGACCCGCCCTGGCGGGATCGAGACCTGTTCCTTCAAGCGCTTGCGGAGACCGAAGACCAAGACTCAACCGATGGCCGTCCCTCAGCGCCCGTTCGGCAATGGCGCGACCGATCCCCCGGGAAGCACCACTGATCAGAATCGTGCGCGTCATGTCTGTCACAGGCCTGAATCACCACAATGCGATGCATCCCCGCGACGCGGTCATGACGGAACCTTCGCGCCTCAGAGCTGCGTTCAGTGGCTGGAACCTCAGCTGGAGCAGCACACGATCCAATGGCCAGGGTGAGTGGTGGTTTCTTGGCCAGATGGCGTTGATCGTCGCTGTCATTCTGGTTCCCGCCTGGCCGGATCCAGGGCTGTTCAAGCTTCCAGCGGCTGGGCACCAGGCTCTGATGGCGATGGGCTCACTGCTTCTGGTGTCAGGGCTTGGGCTTGCCACAGCAGCATTTGTTCAGCTGGGCGCGAATCTCTCACCGTTGCCGGACCCGAAACCCGGCATCCAGCTTGTGAGCTCAGGGGTGTATCGGCTGTGCCGTCATCCGATCTATCTGGCGGTGCTGATCTGCGCCGCGGGGGTCACGATCCAGCGCCTCAGCGTTCTGCATCTCGTCCTGCTTCTGGCACTGGCATGGCTGCTGCGAGGGAAGGCCCGCCGGGAAGAGGAGGGACTCCAGCGCAGGCATCCCCAGTACGCACAGATGTTCCAGACCACAGCGGCAATCGCCCCCTGGATCGTCGGCCTGAACTGGTCGGTCGAGGAGGCCAAACGCAACCAGCACATCTGACCCATCTCAGGTGAGACGCGTAGCCAGACTGAGAACCGGATATCCGCTGGTGAACACATAAAAACAATCTGTAGTTTTCGGCATCGCCCTTGATGCCGGTGCCATGCGGAGAGGTTTTGCAGTTGCCCTTCTCCTGACCGCAGCCGGCCTGTTCAGCCCAGCCGCTGCGACCACAACTCCGCAGCCCATGACACCGACGCCACCCCTGGAGGGGACACCAGATGCGCAGCCGAGGCTGGAGGCACCAAGCCGTCTTGCGGCCTTGCGTCAGCAGGGCGAACAACCGGTGCTGGTGCTTGAACGCAGCGAACGATCCATCCCCTCCACCGGCGATCCGATCTGGGTGCTTCGGGTTGAGATTCCAGGCCAAGCCCCCCGCCGCTTCGATGCCGTCAGCGGCCGTGCCTATCGCCAGACGGCGAATCGACACCAGCTCGGAAGTCGGGCACCGCTGCCGCAAGGCCACTACCGGCTCGGCCCCGTGGAGCGCCTGGCACCGGGCGCCTACCCCGAACTGGGTCCGGTGTGGATCGGAATCGAGCCATCCTTCACCACAGGACGCCGGGTTCTCGGGATCCATCAGGATCCAAGTGCCGGGTTTGGCAGGAACAGCGGCACCCTCGGCTGCATTGGCCTGATTCAGAAGAGCGACCTCCTGGAGCTCGCCCTTGCGGTGCAGGCTGCTGAAATCCGCGACCTAGTCGTGGTGAACTGAGCCGATCAGGAAGGCAGTGCCTCGCCGAGGCGCTGGGCGGCATCCGGGTCAAATCCGATCACCACAAGATCCAGTCCCGAACCGCTGCTCGGCCTCCAGGCGTGATCAGGGGCTGCCTCAAACCAGGACTCCAAGCGGGGGCCGACCATCTGCAGTTGCAGGGGCAAGGCCTTGCCAGGCAACCAGACCCTGCCCTTCAGGCGCACGACGGCGTGATCGGCCACGAACTGGGGCAGCATCTGCTCCAGCACAGCCCGATCCACCGAACGCTCCTGCCGGAGGGAGCCACCCACAGCCTCGACGTGGGTGTGGTCGTGGTGGTGGTGGTGGTGGTGGTGGTCGTGGTCGTGGTCGTGGTCGTGATGATCCCGGGTCGCGGTGTCAGGCTCGCTGTGCCGCTCCATTCCAAGCACGAGCGCAGGATCGATGATCCCCCGTTCGATCGGCAGCACGGGGGTGCCCGGCCGCACACGCGCTGTCAATGCCTGGCTGAGGGACCCAAGAGCCTCGGGAGCCAGCCTGTCGGCTCTGCTGATCAACACCTGATCGGCTGCATCAAGCTGGTCGCGGAACAGATCCTCGATGGCGCTGACGTGGTCCAGGCTGGGATCAGCAAGGCGCTGACGTTCAAGGGCATCGGGATCGCCCACAGGGCTGCCTGCAGCAAGTGCTTCACCGTCAACCACAGTGATCACCCCATTGATCACGACGCGCGAGCGCACCTCAGGCCAGGCGAGCGCCTGAAGAAGGGGACGCGGCAGGGCCAGTCCACTGGTTTCCACGACGATGCCGTCGAGGGTGTCAGCCCGACGCAGCAGCATGTTCATCGTGGGGAGGAAATCGTCCTGAACGGTGCAGCAGAGGCAGCCGTTGTTGAGTTCCACCAAACGGCTCTCGATCTCCTCATCGGGGCAGAACCCGCAGCTGCGGATCAGATCACCGTCAAGGCCGACGGTGCCGAACTCGTTGACCATCACGGCCAGACGCTGGCCGCTGTGGGCGAGCAAATGGCGCAGCAGGGTGGTTTTACCGGCCCCCAGGAAGCCAGTGATCACCGTGACAGGAAGACGGGCCATCAGCGGCACCCCAGGCTTTCACGGGTGCTCGCGCCGGTGGCACTGTTCACACCATCGGCCCTGGCACACAGGGCCTTGAGCTGGGGCAGGTCAATCACGGCATTGGTGAAATCGGCGCCCCCGATCTCAGCATCGTTGAAGCGGCTCTGCATCAGCATGGCGTTCTCGAATCGGGCATCGCGAAGGTCGGCACCGTCGAACCGACTGGCAAAGGCGACGACGTCGCTGAGGTTGGCCCTCTGCAGATCCGCACCCTGGAGCTGGGAGGTGTTGATCACCGCGCCTCTCAGGTCGGACTCGGAGAGGTTGACGCCCTGCAGATCGGCCTTGAGGAACTCCTTTTCCTTGAGGTCAAGTCCATGCATGTCGTCGCGGATGTCCTGCACAGCGCGCTGACCGCGCAGCTCTGGGGCGGTGATCGCCAGAGCAGGCGCAGGGACCCAGGCCGTGAACGCCACGGCGATGCAAAGGATGGAGGAGATCAAGCCCGCTGCCAGGGCACGGGGGCGGACAGGCCCAGCAATGAAGGATGTGAGAAAAGCGGCCATGCTCGGTCGTCGGGATGCGTGGACAGGACGAACAGGGACCTGCCGTAGTTTGACCGTCACGTTATGGCAGTTGTCCGCCGAACCAAGCGTCATGGCCAAGACCCTGAGGGTGGTGGTTCCCCCCCATCCCCTGATCGCTCACTGGCTCACGGTGCTGCGTCATGCAGCAACACCGGCCCCCCTGTTCGCCACCGGCATGGAGGAACTCGGTCGCTGGCTCAGCTATGAGGCGGTGCGTGACTGGCTGCCCCATCGTCGCCAGGTGGTGACCACGCCTCTTGGTGAGACAGAGGGCAGTGTGATCGAAGGCGAGGTGCCGCTCCTGGCGGTCCCGCTGCTCCCTGGAGGACTGGCCCTTTGGCAGGGAGCACGCCAGGTGCTGCCGAATGCCCAGCTCTGCCTCGAGGGTGTGCCCGGCAGCATCGAGCCGCAGGCCGGCGTGATGCTGTTCGTGGACCAGATCAGTGATGGCCAGCAGGTGCTGACTGCGTTGCATCAGCTGGCCCAGGCCGGTGTCACCGATCTGAGGCGACTGCGGGTCATCACAGCCTTGACCGCAAGCCCCGGTCTCAAGACCCTGGGAGAGCAGATTCCTGAGCTCACCATCCACACCGCCTGCATCGATGAAGGTCTCGATGACGCGGACAGAATCGTTCCCGGAATTGGTGACCCTGTCGGACGGATGCTGATCAGATCCGGTTCGGACTCCTAACGTGAGTGCATCAGTGAGCTGACCATGGCCCAGAGGGAAACCGCTTCCGGCACCTTTGCCACCCTGATCAGCGGCGCAGTTCTCGGAGCAGCGGGTCTGGCCTGGTGGCTTCTGTCGGAAGCCGATCGCCGGCAAAGGGACAAACGCCAGCGATCAATGCTTTACGCACCGAGGATGCAGGACGGATCTGAAGCCTTCGAACCGGAGCAGACCTCCGGAGAGGACGGCCAGCTCGAACACCGCGTGGAACAGCTGAACGCTGCCATCGCTGACGTGCGCAGACAGCTGGAGGACCTGGGCGCGCGCAGCTGACGCCGAGGGGGGGATGCCTGCGGTCGGTCGGTAGGTTGTCGGATAGTCAATTACCGGCCCCCGGTTGCCATCGATGCTCCGCTCCGACGCCGTCACGCAGGGAATTCAGCGCTCCCCCAACCGCGCCATGCTGCGTGCCGTCGGGTTCGAGGATGGCGACTTCGGCAAGCCGATCGTCGGGATCGCCAACGGCTACAGCACCATCACCCCCTGCAATGTGGGGCTGAACGATCTGGCGATGCGCGCTGAAGAAGCGGCGCGTCAGGCCGGGGGCATGCCTCAGACCTTCGGGACCATCACCGTCAGTGATGGCATCTCGATGGGCACCGAGGGGATGAAGTATTCCCTGGTGAGCCGGGAGGTGATCGCCGATGCGATCGAGACCGCCTGCAATGGCCAGAGCATGGATGGAGTTCTCGCCGTTGGAGGCTGTGACAAGAACATGCCTGGCGCCATGCTCGCCATGGCCCGAATGAACATTCCGTCGATCTTTGTCTACGGCGGCACCATCAAACCGGGGAAGCTGGGTGGATGCGACCTCACCGTGGTGAGTGCTTTTGAAGCCGTCGGCCAGATCACCAGCGGCAAGATCGATGAGGAGCAGCTGACGGCGATCGAAAAGAACGCCTGTCCTGGTGCCGGCAGCTGCGGTGGCATGTTCACCGCCAACACGATGAGCGCCGCCATCGAAACCCTCGGCCTGAGCCTCCCCTACAGCTCCACCATGGCGGCCGAGGACCAGGAGAAGGCCGACAGCGCTGCCCGCTCCGGCGAGGTGCTGGTGGAGGCGATCAAGGCCAACATCCGACCCCTCGATCTGCTCACCAAGGAGGCCTTCGAGAATGCCATCAGCGTGATCATGGCGGTGGGCGGATCCACCAACTCCGTGCTTCACCTGCTGGCAATCGCACGCACCGCAGGGGTTGATCTGAGCATTGACGATTTCGAGCGCATCCGCCAGCGCGTGCCCGTGATCTGCGACCTGAAGCCGAGCGGACGCTTCGTGACCGTGGATCTCCATCAGGCGGGTGGCATCCCGCAGGTGATGAAACTGCTTCTCGATGCAGGACTTCTCCACGGCGATTGCCGCACGATCGAGGGCAAAACCCTGCGCGAGCTGCTGGCTGACATCCCCTCGGAACCGCCAGCCGACCAGGAGGTGATCAGGCCCCTCTCCAATCCGCTCTATGCCAAGGGGCATCTGGCGATCCTCAAAGGCAACCTGGCCGAGCAGGGGGCAGTGGCCAAGATCAGTGGAGTCAAGAATCCCGTAATCACCGGCCCAGCCCGGGTGTTCGAAAGCGAGGAAACCTGCCTGGCGGCGATTCTCGATAACCAGGTCAAGGCGGGTGATGTGGTGGTGGTCCGCAATGAAGGGCCTGTGGGGGGGCCGGGCATGCGCGAGATGCTCAGTCCCACCTCCGCCATCGTCGGCCAGGGTCTTCTTGACAAGGTTGCCCTGATCACGGACGGGCGCTTCTCCGGTGGGTCCTATGGGCTGGTGATCGGCCACGTTGCGCCTGAA
>JBGKDM010000160.1:0-2024 GCA_042954165.1 Synechococcus sp. | reverse complement strand
TGGTTCACTTCGAGGCTGATCTGGGTCAGTGCTCTCTTGAACATCGGCGGCTTCTGCTGCCCTGCCATCAGATCGAGGCTGCGAACGATCGGCACACCCGCATCCACCATGGCGGCAAGTTTGTTGGCAAAGACAGCTTTGTCTTTGACCTTGGGAGGTGCCTCGAGAGACTCGTTCAACTCCTTGATGATTTTCTGAAATCCCTGCGCTCCGGTTGATTCGGAGCTGGTGTTTCTCCTTCCTGCTTGCTGTCTGGAACGTGAGCCCGAGGCTTTCTCAACCTCCACTGCCGTTGCTTTGATGCCGCGTCTGCGCAGCTGTTTACGGGCAGCGGCAATGTCCGACGCCTGCATGCGGATGGAGCGTTCCCCACCGCTAGCTGCCTGGTATGTGGCAATGAAGGTGGCCATTGGTCTCCTCTTCAGGCGAGTCCGAGCAGGCGTTCGAGTTCAGGCGGTTTTCCTGCCTTGGCCATGGCTTCGGCCTGATCGATCGCCCCCTCTTCAACGAGGTTCGCCAGAGCCCGTTCAAGGGTCTGCATTCCCAGGTCGGCACCGGTCTGGATCTGCGAGTAGAGCTGGGCTGTCTTGCCCTCGCGGATCAGGTTGGCGACGGCAGGGTTGTTGATCATGATTTCCTGAGCCATCACGCGACCAAATTCACCAGGCTGCGGATTCTGACGTTTGCAGAGGGTTTGGGAGAAGACACCAACAAGACTGCCCGAAAGCTGAACTCTGATCTGCGTCTGTTGCTCTGGTGGGAAGACATCCACCATCCTGTCGACGGTTTGCGCTGCGGAGCTTGTGTGCAGCGTGCCGAAGACAAGGTGACCGGTCTCGGCAGCCGTGATGGCCAGCTGGATGGTCTCGAGGTCGCGCATTTCACCCACGAGAATCACATCAGGGTCTTCACGCAGGGCCGCCCTGAGGGCATTGGCAAAACTGCGGGTGTCATCGTTCACCTGCCGTTGGTGGATCAGGCTCTGTTTGCTTTTGTAGGTGAATTCAATCGGATCCTCGATGGTGAGGATGTGTTCACTGCGTGTCTGGTTGATGTGTTCCAGCAAGGCTGCGAGGGTCGTGGTTTTGCCTGATCCCGTTGGGCCTGTGACAAGAACCAGACCTCTTGGCCGTGCACTTGTTTCGATGACGATTGGTGGGAGGTTGAGGCTTGACGCACTGGGAATGGAGCTCCCAAGGGCCCGGAGACAGGCTCCGTAGGTTCCTCGTTGCCGGTAAACATTCACACGGAATCGTGCAATTCCCTTCAGGCCGTAGGCGCAGTCAAGTTCCCATGTCTGCTCGAGCGTCTTCCGCTGACTGTTGTTCAGCATCGAAAAAATGAGGCGGTTGCAGGCCTCTTCGCTGAGGGAGTCCTCGTGCATGGGTTTCAGCTTGCCGCTGAAGCGTCCGTAAGGGGCCACACCCGCAGACAGATGCAGGTCGCTTCCGCCTTGCTCGACAAGCTGTTGCATCAGGTCTTCGATCATCATGTCCATGCCGGCAACCTCACTGACGCGGAGTTAAACAGTAGGGACATTCCAGCCAAGAATCCTGGAGTCCGCCACCACATTGTTGACAGTTAACCGTATTTAATGCGCGGGCTCTTCGTTCTGACTCCAGCCCTGAATCCGTCAGAATCATGCGTCCAACCTCTTCCAGTGTGGTCAGACCATTACGGACAAGGTTGAGGCTGTAACCCAGAAGGGTTTTCATTCCTGATTCCAGGGCCATTCGTCGCACAATGTCCGTGGTGGCACCATTGGCCACTGCCGTTGACAGCTCCTCATTCATGGTGAGGACTTCATAAGCCCCAATCCGACCGCGGTAACCACTTCCCTGGCAATGGGGGCAGGCATCACCGTTGCCATCATGACGGTGGGCTCGATAGAAACGCACATCGCTCTCTTTGTGACTTATCAGCCCGAAACGTCCAAGCTCCTTAGCGTCGGGTTGGTAGCTCTCCTTGCAGTTGCTGCAAACGCGTCGCAGGAGTCTCTGCGACACGATTCCAAGCAGTGACGC
>JBGKDM010000159.1:0-4609 GCA_042954165.1 Synechococcus sp. | reverse complement strand
GCGACTCGGCAGCGGTTCGCTGTAGCTCTGCAGCACACCGTCCTGCCGGAAACGCACCTTCAGGCCGTCCTGCTGAGGTTCGACGTGAATGTCGCTCGCTCCCAGTTGCAGGGCCTTCAAAAGGATGCGATTGACCAGATTGACGACTGGTGAGGCGTTGGTGTCCCTGAGGGTGGATTCCAGGTCCTCCTGGTTGATTGCCAGGCGAGCTTTCTCCTCCTCGTCTTCCTCAAGCACGACGTCATTGTCGAAACCTGTGAGCAGGGAGTCGAAGTTGACTTCCTGATTCACCGAAACGTCGGTGTCGTCGCCTCCACTGAAGCTGACGTCGTCAGTGACCTCGCTCGCAGAGGCTGGGTTGACATTGGCTTCGGAGGTTGAAGCCCCGTCGTTGTCTGCCGGATCAGATTCAGCAACTTGTTGTTCCAGTACATCCAGGGCCGCAGCGATGCGAGGGTTCTGGCTTGGTGAGAGCCCCTTGGCATCAAGGCTTTGCTGCAGCCGCAGACGATCGCTGGCGTCGAGTCGTTCCGGGACGGGCTCCTGAAGCAGCAGTTCCAAGACAAGGCGCTGCGGATGACTCACGAGGATTCTCTGGCGAGGGGAAGAAACGAAAGGTGCGGGCTTCCCCCGCTTGTGGGAGGAGTGCCCGACCTATCAACATGTCTAGGAGTGATTTTGCAACAGGTCAGCATGAGTGGCGACCCCTCTTCTTCAGCTCACGATTCCGCCGCTGATGCTTCAGCACCTGAGCCCATCGATGCATCTCAGGACGCCCCCCCTGCGACCTCAGCGACTGAAGAAACGTCTCCGCAGGACCAGGACAACAACGCGCGCCTCGAGCAGTTGGAGCGAGAGCACAGCAGCCTGCGCGAAGAGCACGAGACCTTGCGCAGTCAGTACATGCGCATTGCCGCTGACTTCGACAATTTCCGCAAACGTCAGAGTCGGGATCAGGACGATCTCAAGCTCCAGCTCACCTGCAGCACGCTGAGCGAGATTCTTCCGGTCGTTGACAACTTCGAGCGTGCCCGTCAGCAGCTGAATCCCGAGGGGGAGGAAGCCCAGGCGCTGCACCGCAGTTATCAGGGTCTCTACAAGCAGCTCGTCGACGTTCTGAAGCAACTCGGCGTTGCACCGATGCGTGTCGTCGGACAGGAATTCGATCCCACGCTTCATGAGGCTGTGCTGCGGGAACCGAGCGACGCCCATCGTGAAGACGTGGTGATCGAGGAGTTGCAGCGTGGATACCACCTCAACGGCCGTGTTCTCCGCCACGCCATGGTCAAGGTCTCAATGGGCCCTGGTCCGGAGACGCAGGATTCCGCTGTGCCTGCGGATGCTCCGGAGGAGGGCTCAGGCAATGCAGCGGCGATGGAGCCAGATGCTCCGCAGCAGGAGAACTGAGGCTCCGATGCCGACTTCTAGGGTGATGAACGGGATGGCGACGTAATGGCCGATTTCTATGACCTGCTTGGTGTCAGTCGCGATGCTGATGCCGACACGCTCAAGCGGGCCTACCGGCGCCTTGCGCGTCAGTACCACCCGGACATCAACAAGGAACCCGGTGCCGAGGACCGTTTCAAGGAGATCGGTCGTGCCTACGAGGTCCTGAGTGATCCCCAGACCAAAGCCCGGTACGACCAGTTCGGGGAAGCAGGCCTCGGCGGCGCCGCCGGCATGCCCGACATGGGCGATATGGGCGGGTTCGCCGATCTGTTCGAGACCTTTTTCAGCGGTTTCGGCGGTGCCGGCGGCGCTGCGGCGGGTCGCCAGCGCCGCCGCGGTCCCCAGCAGGGTGACGATCTCCGCTACGACCTCACGATTGATTTCGATCAGGCGGTCTTCGGTCAGGAGCGCGAAATCCGGATCCCCCATCTCGAAACCTGCTCCACGTGCAACGGCAGCGGAGCCAAGTCGGGGAGCGGTCCCACCACCTGTTCCACCTGCGGCGGGGTTGGTCAGGTTCGCCGTGCAACGCGAACACCCTTCGGTAATTTCACCCAGGTGGCTGAATGCCCCAGTTGTGACGGGACAGGGCAGGTGATTGCTGACCCATGCTCGTCCTGTGGAGGGCAGGGCGTGAACCAGGTCCGCAAGAAGCTGCGCATCAACATTCCCGCAGGTGTGGACAGCGGAACCAGACTTCGGGTGGCCGGCGAGGGGAATGCCGGATTACGCGGAGGTCCTGCCGGGGATCTGTACGTCTTCCTGACGGTCAAGCCCCATCCGAGCCTCCGGCGTGATGGTCTGACCGTGTTGTCGGATGTGAAGGTGAGCTACCTGCAGGCGATCCTCGGCGACACCATCGAAGTTGAGACGGTGGATGGGCCCACCACGCTGGAGATTCCGGCCGGTACCCAACCGAATGCTGTGCTCACCCTTGAGAACAGAGGGATCCCCAAACTGGGGAATCCCGTGGCGCGAGGAAACCAGCGGGTCAGCGTGGCTGTTCAGCTCCCGACCCGTCTCAGTGAGGACGAACGTGCCTTGCTCGAGCAGCTTGCGGGTCATCATTCCGCCCGCGGTGTGCAGCACCATCATCACAAGAGTGGGCTCTTCGCCCGACTGTTCGGTCAGAGCTGACGGTGAGTGACAACCGCATCGGTCATCGACTTGATCTGCGCGGCACGCCGTGCCCCGTCAACTTCATTCGATGCAAGTTGATGCTGGAAACTCTCAAGACTGGTCAGGTGCTCGAGGTCTGTTTGGATCGTGGTGAGCCCGAGGCCATGGTGGTGCCTGGCCTCGAAGGGGAAGGGCACGGTGTGGCTGTGGCGACCGCCAGCGATGACTGGGTTCTGTTGCGGGTGACCTGCGGGGGTGGCTGATCGGTCGGGCCAGGGTGTGGTGGTGGCCTTGCAGGCCAACTACCTCGAGGTGGAACTCGATCCACCGCACCAGGCCATTCGTCTGCTCTGCACCCGCCGAACCCGGCTGAGCCATCGCGGGTCTGCGGTGCATGTCGGCGACAGGGTGCGGGTGGAAGCGATCGACCTTGATCAGGGTCGTGCCGTCGTCGCAGCTGTTGAACGCCGGCACAGCTGGCTGTCGCGTCCCCCTGTTGCGAATGTCTCAGCGGTTGTGGTTGCCCTTGCCGTCGAGGAGCCCGCATTCGACCCTGATCAGGCCAGTCGCTTTCTGCTCACGGCGGAGCAGACGGGATTGCAGGTGAAGGTGCTCCTCACCAAATGTGATCTGATTTCAGCGCAGCAGCGCCAGGCTCTTTCTGATCGTCTGAAGGGCTGGGGCTACGACCCGTTCCTGATGTCTGCCAGCACGGGTGAGGGTTTGGTTGGCTTGCGTGAATGGCTTGTCAGCCAGCCACTTTCGGTGCTGTGTGGGCCTTCCGGGGTCGGCAAGAGCTCTCTGCTGAACGGCTTGCTTCCGCAGCTCAGGTTGAGGGTGGGGGCCGTCTCAGGCCGTCTGCGGCGTGGACGTCACACCACGCGCCATGTGGAACTTCATCCCATCGGCCCTGGGGCCAGGGTCGCCGATACCCCAGGGTTCAACAGGCCCGACCTGCCCAAGGATCTGCGGAATCTCGAGGTGCTGTTTCCGGAGCTTCGTTCCCAGCTGGACCCACACCCTTGTCGATTTCGCGATTGTCTGCATCGCGGGGAGCCTGGATGCGGTGTCAGTCGTGAATGGGAGCGCTACGGGATCTATCGGCGAGCCGTCGATGAGCTGCTGGAACTCAACCGCCCAACCCGGGGAGGTTGAGATCAAGTCCGCCAGTCAGCTCCTGCATCCGCTCCTTCATGGTTGCGGTCGACTTGTCGTAGGCGGCCCGCAGCGCCGTGAGTGTGGCTTCTTCACAGGCGGCTTGTCCCTCAGCGAGCAGACCTGGGTCAAGTTTCACCCGCAGGGGCTGCTGATTACCGGAGAGCCAGATGCTCGCGCGTCCGTCATCGCTGCTTCCTTCGATCTCCATGGCATCGAGCTCTTCCTGCAGCTTCTGAGCGTCCTGCTGGATCTGCTGAGCCTTCTTGAAGGCTTCAGTGAGTTGTCCGAAATTGGGAAGACCGAACCCTGCCATGACGCCTGAGGAAGAGACGGCAGATTAGGCCGTCAGGACCAACGAATCCGGGAACAGTCCAAGCCGTTTGACTTCAGGATGCAGCGCGATGCCGTGCTGTCGCATCACCTCCTCCTGGATGTGATCAATCAGACGCAGGATGTCGAGGGCACGGGCGTGTCCACTGTTGACGATGAAGTTGGCGTGAATGCTGGAGACCTCTGCATCCCCGATTCTGGTGCCTTTGAGTCCGGCCGCTTCGATCAGCTGGCCTGCCTTCTGGGGCTCCGGATTACGGAACACGCTGCCGCAGCTTGGCCATTGGTAGGGCTGTGTGGTGGTGCGATGGTTCAGATTGCCGCTGGTGACCTTGTTGACCTCTTTCGGGTTGTGACCCGGCTCCAGCTGAAAGGTTGCTGCGACCACCGCAAGATCGTTGTCCTGAAGTCGGCTGTGCCGGTAGCCGAAGTCCAGATCGTCACGACTGAGGCTGCGGACAGCGGTTGGCGATCCCTGTGGTGATGAGGGATCCAGTACGTCAACCGAGAGCAGGCGATCACTGGTGCACCCGCCTTGGGCCCCGGCATTCAT
>JBGKDM010000158.1:0-3981 GCA_042954165.1 Synechococcus sp. | reverse complement strand
TGCTGGTGGCATCCCAGGCGGCGATCGGTGGCCCCAGCACCGCCCTTGCCCTGGCCGCGGGGCTGGACCGCGATGATCTGGCCGTGGCGGGCGTTGCCCTTGGCTTGCTCGGTTACGTCATCGGCACCTATCTCGGGGTGGCGGTGGCGGCCTGGGTGGTGTGACGTTGGCGCGATCGCGCCTTCGGCTTGGGCATCGCTCAACCGATGAACGGACATCGGGCAGGGCTGTGGCCTGGATTGGAGGTTGACGTTTGCATCTGCATCCATGCCGGCGGCTGGGGGACGTAAGCCGGTTTGAACGCCTGGTTCGCGAACGACTCCTGGTACAGCACATTCAGGGAGCCGGACATCGGTGGCACGACCCAGCTCCATTCCGCCTGCGGATCGCGCCCCTGGCTCTGTTCCGCGCGACAGAACTCGAGGAATTCGTGGCCGATTGTGTGGTGATCCGAGAGACGCACCCGGGCTTCCGAGAAGGAGTGAAGGACGGCTTCCACCAGCACCAACTGGGCGTGATCGCGCCACAGACTGCGTTCGTCTGTCAGGTCGAGCCCCAAGCCCTCGGCAATGCGGGGTAGCAGGTTGAAACGGTTCCTGTCACTGAAGTTGCGGGCTGCAATTTCGGTGTCGAGATACCAACCGTTGAACGGAGCCAGTCGGAACAGATTGCCGCCCACATCCAGGGCCATGTCACTGACGGCCGGCACCGCATACCAGCGCAGCTGCAGCGCATCCAGCCACGGATGCCGCGGGTGGCGGATCATGATTTCCCGGCGGCAGTCGGGTGGTAGAGGGAAGAGACGGGGCCCTTCGTCGGCGGTTTCAATCACCAGCGGCAGCAGTTCGAAGGGGTCTCCAGAGGGCTGCCAACCCAGTTCGATCAATCGCGCCGTCAGGGCATTCTGGGCCGGATCTCCGATCTGCCGACCGCTTGCAGTGCGGTACCCGGCGTAGCGCAGCAGCTGAGGATTCCAGATGCGGGGGCCGGGCCGCCCTGGATCGCCCGGATCGAACACGGAGATGGCAGGGCGCAGATCGCCGTCGTTGAAGGCGAAACGCAGATGCGCAAACAGCGCCTCCGCAATCTCTGCGGCATTGCGCAACGGACGCCGGTCAAACAGCTCCAGACCTTGCCAGTACAGGCGACCGACGCAGCGTTCCGCCTGTCGCCAGGCCATGCGCGTGCCGTGGCGCAGCTCGGCATGACTCAGATGCCACTGCCCCCGCTGCTGCAGTTCTGCACGCACCTCATTGAGGCGCTCGTTCAGGTTCAGCTCCGGGGCGACTTCACGCCGGAAGCTGTCGAGAAAGCTGCGTGCCTCCTCCATGGGGCAGGTCTCGTTCACAAGGACTGGCCTTGGGCAGGCGCCGAACTGCTGCTGCTTCGATCGTCGTCGCTCAGCCAGCTCCGGTGGGCTCAGGCGCCAGGTGCCAGGGTCCTGCGATGCAGCGTGTCCATTGCCGCTTGCGGAAAAACTCTCCACCCGGACCTGCAGCTGCCGCAGCGGTGACAGCAGCTCCTCCCACATGCGGTTGAAGCCTGGCGGGCCGCAGACCACAGCTTCCGTGGCCCCCGTCAGTGTTGTTGACAACCTGTCCAGCCAATGGGCTGCCTGCAGTCGTCCGTGGCGACTGGAGTCGTGCTCATGCAAATCAATGGCGCCGGTCGCGGCGTCTTCGCGCAGTTCGTCCAGAAACGCTGCTGTGTCTTCGCCCCTGAAGCAGTAAGCCACGGCGATGCTCCGCTGCTGGTGCAGCCGTCGCACAGCGGCGACAGCCGGGGTGACTCCGATGCCCGCCACGAGATAAAGCAGCGGCCGCGGATCATCAGGGTCGGGCGTCAGGTTCCCCTGGGGCGGACTCACCCGCAGCAGTTCGCTCCTGTCGGCTGTCGCCAGCCAGTTGGACAAGATCCCTCCCGGTTCGCGTTTGACACCCAGCTCGTAATGGCTGTGATCGCCGCCGGTCAGTGTGTAGTTGCGCCCCACCCATCGACCATCGATCAGGGCCTCCACCAGAAGGTGTTCGCCTGCCTTCCACGGAGGCAGTGGTTGTGGGTCGCTTGGCACAAGCATCACCTTGAGCGAGCCTGAGGCCAGCGGTTCGAGCTGCCTCCGGCAGAGTCGAACGTCGGGGGTCTGATCGAGGAACAGAGACAGCCGGTTCAGACAGCCTCCGCATACGGTTCCGGCCGCCGTGTGCGTCTGCAGTTCCACCAGGCTGTTGCAACGGCGGGTGGCTTCGCGCAGGGCAGTGCCGGTCGTGCCCGTGCAGGCGCAGACCATTTGTGATCCGGTCTCCACCCTTTCTTCGGGGGCCTCCAGCAGGAGTTGGCCATTGGCCGCAAACCCCTTCAACTGCAGTTCCGTCAGCGGAATGTCCTGGAGCAGCAGAGTCATCGCATCGCTCAGCTGCGGCCAGTCCTGATGGCTTGCCAGCCCAAGCAGGCGGTTGCTGCTGATCTCCACGAGCAGTTCGCTGGTGCCATCTGGTGAACGCCAGGGGCGGGATGCGGTGGCGGCTGTGATGGAGCGGGTTGCTTCCACGCGGCGCCGGCCGGGCACCTGCAGCACGCGCAGGGCACCGCCAGGCAGCTCCGTGTAGTCGGAAATCACAGCCTGCTCACCATCGATCCGATAGCGGCTTCGGTAGAGCCTGCCGAGACCAGGGAGTGCAATCAGGGCCTGAAGGTTGGAGGACAAGGCGTCCACGGCACAACCCTGCAGTCGCTTGAGGCGTTCATGGCTGATCGGCAGAACCTCGAGGGCCGTGGCCGCGACCGCTTCCAGCGTGCACGGCTGCTGGGCGATCAGGTCCTGAAGACCCACCAGGGAACCGGGCCCCAGGATCACAACGGGCTCGCCTCCGGCTGCGGGGCGAAGGTTCAGTTGCCCGGCCACGAGGGAATAGGCGCAGTCGGGCACCTTCCCGGCGGGCAGAAGAACATCGCCCGCGGGCAGCTGCATGCTGCTGGTGCTGATGTCTGGGAACAGGGAGGCGTCGAGCCCGATGCCCAGTCGCTGCAGACGATCGTGCAACTCGTGACAACTGCGCTGTCGCAGCCGTTCATGGCTGCTGCGATCCGCCTGAATCAGCGTCTCAAAGACCGGTCTGGGCAGTTCAGCCACATGGCAGTCCGTCAGGGCGATGACCGTGGCGTTGCGGTGCTTGTGGCCGGGGAGCAGGGCCTGTTCGCCAAACAAGCGTCCGGGCGTGTTGAGTGTGGCGATCGAGATCAGGCGGTTGTCCTGGCCACGGCCATATACCTGCAGGGCGCCACGCAACAGGAGATAAGCGCAGTCTCCAGGCTCATTGATCTGAATCAGGATGTCTCCGGCCTCGAACGACCGTGAGGTGAGTCGTTGGGCTGCAGCCTCAATCGCGCTGGCGCTGCAGCCTGGAAATTCCGATCGGAGCGCCGCAAGCGCCGGGGCTGGATGGTTGTCGTTCACGCAGCCCACGGACTGGATCGGTTGCTGGCGTTCCGGTCCTTCCACCGGAACGGCGTCATCCACTCTAAGAATGTTCTCAGGCTTGCCAACGTTTCAGGCGGGCCCGTGGTCCGCCCCGTTTGGGTGTCGAGATGGCACCCTGCGGGCAATTGCGTGCAGGCATGGATCTCAGGTTGTTCGATGTGCTCGTGGCGTTTGCGGGGCTGAGCCTGCTTCTTCTGGTCGGCACAGCGTTGCGGCAGCGTCTGCGTTGGCTGAGGGCCCTCGGGATTCCTGAGGCGTTGATCGCCGGTCTGCTGGGTCTGCTGATCGGGCCGTTCGGGCCTTGGAGTGTCTTCCCTGAGCAGGTGTATCGCATCTGGAGCCAGACGCCTGGGGTGCTGATTTCCCTGGTGTTCGCCACGTTGTTTCTCGGCCAGAGGCTGCCGAGCCCAGGGGTGATCTGGAACCGGGCAGCCGGCCAGACCGCTTTTGGCATGGTGCTCGGTTTCGGTCAGTACCTGGTGGGAGGCCTGCTGGTGCTCCTG
>JBGKDM010000157.1:0-7745 GCA_042954165.1 Synechococcus sp. | reverse complement strand
TGGATCTGCTCGATGCACCCGGTGTGCTGCCGCCCCGGCTGGATGATCAGCGGGCTGCGCTGTTTCTGGCCCTCTGCGACGACATCGGTCAGGCCGCCTACGACGGTGAACTGGTGGCGCAGGCCTTTCTGCGTCTTCTCTCCGAGATGCAGTCCCGGGCCGGAGCCGGTGTGTCGCTGGAGAGGGTGGAGCGGCGCTACGGCATCCCCGTGACCGGCGCGACGGCGGACCCCGCGCTCTGGATGGAGGCCGCGGCGCTGAAGCACACCTCGGCGGACACCGCCCGCATGGCCCAGCGGCTGATGGATGACTTCCGCAAATCAGCCCTCGGCAGCATTTCCCTGGAGCTGCCGGTGGAGCGCGCCTCATGAGCGTGCAGGGCCGGCGTCGTGAGCGGCCTCCCCTGCCGGAGGAGACCTTCACGCAGTGCTTCGGTGAGGGCGAGGGCGAGCTGGTTGCCCTCACCTATCCCAAACCTCTGCCGATGCGCCTGGATCGCTGGCTGGTGAGCCAGCGCTCGGAGCAGAGCCGGGCCCGGATCCAGAAATTCATCGATGCCGGTTTCGTGCGGGTGAACGGCAAAACCGGCAAGGCCAAGACGCCGCTTCGCCAGGGGGATGAGGTGCAGCTGTGGATGCCGCCGCCGGAGCCGTTGCCCTATCTGAAGCCGGAACCGATGGACCTCGACGTGCTGTTTGAGGACGAGCACCTGATCGTGATCAACAAGCCGGCGGGGCTCACGGTGCATCCCGCACCGGGGAACAAGGACGGCACGCTGGTGAACGGCCTGCTGCATCACTGTCCGGATCTGCCCGGCATCAGCGGCAAACTGCGGCCGGGCATCGTGCACCGGCTCGACAAGGACACCACCGGTTGCATCGTGATCGCCAAGAGCCAGGAGGCGCTGGTGAAGCTGCAGGTGCAGATCCAGAAACGGATCGCCTCCCGGGAGTACATGGCGGTGGTACATGGATTGCCCCAGGGCGATTCCGGCTCGATCGTGGGTGCGATCGGCCGCCACCCCGCCGACCGCAAGAAATACGCCGTGGTCAGCGGTGAGAGCGGCCGCTACGCCTGCACGCACTGGACCCTGATCGAACGCCTGGGGGATTACTCGCTGCTGCGGTTCAAGCTCGACACCGGCCGGACCCATCAGATCCGGGTGCACTGCGCCCACATGAATCACCCGGTGGTGGGCGACCCCACCTACAGCCGCTGTCGAAAACTGCCGATCGATCTGCCCGGCCAGGCGCTGCATGCCTTCCAGCTGGGCCTTGACCATCCGATCAGTCGGGAGCGCATGCTGTTCGAAGCGCCCCTGCCGCCGGTGATGGAGAAACTGCTGGCGGTGCTGCGGCGCCGAGCCGCCTGACGAACCTCAGGCCGGCAGGCGCGGTGAGGCCTGCACCAGGGTGCGGGTGATGGCAGCGCTGGGTGCGCGCAGCAGTTGATCGCCCGGTCCTTCCTCCACGATCCTGCCCTGATCCAGCACGATCACCCGGTGGCAGAACCCACTGGCCACCGAGAGATCGTGGGTGACGAAGACCATCGCCAGGCCGAGGCGCTGCTGAAGGGAGCGGAGCAGGGCCAGCACCTCAGCCTGAATCTCGGCGTCGAGCATGCTGACGCTTTCATCGCAGATCAGCACCTTCGGCTCCAGTGCCAGGGCCCTGGCGATGGCCACCCGTTGCTGCTGCCCTCCCGAGAGCTGGCGTGGCAGCCGGTTCTGGATGTGTTCGGCGGGGGAGAGGCCCACCAGTTCGAGCAGCTCCCGGGCCCGTTCCCTGGCTGCAGCGCGGCTGCAGAGGCCATGGATCAGCAGGGGGTCGGCGATGGCCTCTCCCACCCGGAGCACGGGATTCAGGCAGGCCAGCGGATCCTGGAACACCATCTGAATCGAGCGGCGCAGGCGCCGTTCCCGGCGGCTCCCCTGGCGCAGCAGGGCGTCCCCATCCAGCCAGACCTGACCACCACGCACCGGGCTCAGCCCCATCAAGGCACGGCAGAGCGTGCTTTTGCCGCAGCCCGAGCCGCCCACCACCCCAAGGGACTCGCCGGCCTGCAGTGCAAAGCTCACCCCATCCACCGCCTTCAGCCAGCGAGGCGCCCAGGGGGTGCCACCGAGGTTGTGCCAGCAGCGCAGCTCCTCCACCTGCAGCAGCACTCGGGTGGTGCTCGCCTCGGGTGTCGTTCCGCCCTCCCGCTCGCGCGCTGCCGTCACCAGGCGCTGCCCGATGGCGGACTGGGGCTGGGTGAGCACCTCGGTGCTGCTCGCCATCTCGACGATCCGGCCGGCCTCGAGGACGGCCATGCGGTCACACCAGCGGTGGGCCATGGCCAGGTCGTGACTGATCAGCAGCAGGGCACTGCCGAGCTGATCGCAGAGCTGCCGCAGCTCCGCCATCACCTGCTGCGCCACCGCCACATCGAGGCTGGTGGTGGGTTCATCGGCGATCACCAGGGGCGGCTTCAGGGCAATCGCCAGGGCAATGGCCAGGCGCTGGCGCATGCCGCCGCTGAATTCGTGGGGGTAGGCCCGGAAACGCTCGGCGCCGATCCCCACCTGCTCGAGCAGGCCGCAGGCGCGCTGCAGCCGCTCGGAGGCCGCTTGCTCCGGCTGATGGGCGCGCAGGGTGTCGACCAGGTGCTCCCCCACGGTCATCAACGGGTTGAGCCGGGTCATCGGGTCCTGGAACACCAGCCCCACCGATTCACCGCGCAGGCGCCGCAATGTCTGCCGGTTGAGCGTGCGGGGGTCCCGGCCGTTGAGGCGCAGCGATCCTTCGCAGATGGTGCGGGGGGGGAGGAGCTGCAGCGCCGCTCGGGCCACGGTGCTTTTGCCGCAGCCGGAGGGGCCCACCAGGGCCAGGTGCTCACCCGGCGCGATCCGCAGTGTCAGGCCATCGAGGGTCCAGGCGGCTGAGCCGGGATAGCGCAGCCGCAGCTGATCCAGCTCCAGAACGGCGTTGGCTGCACTGCGTCGGTCAGGCCGTTCGGTCATCGCAGGCGGTGCTGGGCGCTCGATTCCAATACCATGAATCAACACTGCCGGCTCGGATGCTCAAGGGCACCTCTGCGTCAGAACCGACACAGATCGATGCGGTCTGTGCTGAGCCCTCTGCCGGCCTGCCCACCCCGCGCGTCCATCCGATCCGCAGCATCGAGGATTACGGCATCGATCTGCCGGCCTGGCTGCAGGAGTGCCTGACCCACGTGCCTCCCGGGGCCGGCTACAGCTGCCCCACCGACTCCGAGGCCCTGCTCGCTGCGGCGTTCGATTTCGCCTTCCAGTTGCACGAGGGGCAGTTCCGCGCCAGTGGTGACCCCTACATCGTGCATCCGGTGGCCGTGGCGGACCTGTTGCGTGACATCGGGGCCAGCGCTCCGGTGATCGCCGCCGGTTTCCTTCACGATGTGGTGGAGGACACCGATATCACCGCTGAGCAGCTGGAGGGTCACTTCGGGCCGGAGGTGCGGGCCCTGGTGGAGGGCGTCACCAAGCTCGGCGGTCTGCATGTCACCAACCGCACGGAGGCTCAGGCGGAGAACCTGCGCAAGATGTTTCTGGCGATGGCCAGTGACATCCGCGTCGTGCTGGTGAAGCTGGCGGACCGTCTCCACAACATGCGCACCCTCGGGGCCCTGAAGCGGGAGAAGCAGGAACGCATCGCCCGCGAAACCCGGGAGATCTACGCCCCCCTGGCCAACCGCCTCGGGATCGGTCGCTTCAAGTGGGAACTCGAGGATCTGGCCTTCAAGCTGCTCGAACCGGAGGCGTTCCGGGAAATTCAGGAGGAGGTGGCCACCAAGCGCAGCGACCGGGAGGAGCGTCTGGCCGTGACGCTCAAGTTGCTGAGTGATCGCCTCGGTGCCGTGGGGCTCGACAACTGCGAGGTGAGCGGACGCCCGAAGCATCTCTACGGCATCTGGAGCAAGATGCAGCGCCAGCAGAAGGCCTTCCACGAGATCTACGACGTGGCGGCGGTGCGGATCATCACCCCCAACCTGGAAACCTGCTACCGCGCCCTGGCCGTGGTGCATGACACCTTCCGGCCGATTCCCGGACGCTTCAAGGACTACATCGGTCTGCCCAAGCCCAACGGCTACCAGTCGCTGCACACCGCGGTGATCGGTCGGCACCGGCCGATCGAGGTGCAGATCCGCACCGCGGACATGCATCAGGTGTCGGAGTTCGGCATCGCGGCCCACTGGAAATACAAGGAGGGCGGCTCCCCCGCGGCGGGTGGTGACACGGCCCGTTTCAACTGGCTCCGGCAGCTGGTGGACTGGCAGCAGGAAGGGGGGAGCGACGACCACAACGACTACCTCGCTTCGATCAAGGAAGACCTCTTCGACGAAGAGGTGTTCGTGTTCACCCCCAAGGGGGAGGTGCTGGGGCTGCGCAAGGGATCCACCGCCGTGGATTTCGCCTATCGCATCCACTCCGAAGTCGGTGACCACTGCCATGGCGTGCGCATCAACGACCGCCTCTCGCCCCTGTCGACTCCGCTGCAGAACGGTGACTTCGTCAACGTGCTCACCAGCAAGACCGCCCATCCCAGCCTCGACTGGCTCAACTTCGTGGCCACGCCGACGGCCCGCAACCGCATCCGCCAGTGGTACAAGCGCAGCCACCGCGACGAGACGATCCAGCGGGGCAAGGACCTGCTGGAGCGGGAGCTGGGCCGCAGCGGCTTCGATGCGCTGCTCTCCAGCGATGCAATGACCAAGGTGTCGGAGCGCTGCAACCTCAACTGCACGGAGGATCTGCTGGCGGCGCTGGGGTTCGGCGCGGTCACCCTGCATCAGGTGCTCAACCGTCTGCGCGAGGAGGTGCGTCTGCAGACCGAGGTGGAGGCCCCACCACTGAGCAATGAGGATGTGGCCCGCAAGCTGGTGGAGCAGCAGGCGGAAACGTCAGCCGGCCCGGAGCGCCATGGCGATGTGGAGCCGATCCTCGGCCTTGAGGGGCTCGACTATCGCCTCGGGGGCTGCTGCGGTCCGCTCCCCGGCGAAGCGATCCTGGGCACGGTGGCCCTCGGCAACCACGGCATCACCATTCACCGCCAGGACTGCTCCAACATCGAGGCGATGCCGACGGAACGCCGCCTGCCCGTGCGCTGGAATCCGGCGGCCAGCCGGGATGGCCAGCGCTTTCCGGTGCACCTGCGCATCGACGTGATCGACCGCGTCGGCATTCTCAAAGACATTCTGATGCGCCTTTCCGATGGCTCGATCAACGTCAGCGATGCCCGGGTCAAAACCGCCTACGGCAAACCGGCCCGGATCGAGCTGCAGGTGGAACTCGGCAGCGCGGCGCTGCTGCAGCGCACGATGAGCCAGATCCGCTCCATGGCCGATGTGCTGGATATCGCCCGCACCGGCCAGGGTTAAACGGCGGTGCCTGTCAGGGACAGCGTTGGTTGAGGGCCTTGATCAGCTGGGGAACGGCCTGGCGTTGCCCCTGCATGAAGAAGGCCTCACGCTCCAGCACCCGGCTGCCGTGGTGGTAGCTGCGCAGCAGGATCGCGCTGATCTCCCGTTCGACCACGGGATTCACCTGCACCGCCCAGCCCACCGGCGTCAGCCGGCCTGACGGGCAGCTCTGCACGGCATGCACCGCTTCGTGCAGGACGGTCTGGCGGGCGATGCCGAGGGGAATGGTGAGGGGGGACACCCAGAGCGTGCGACTGCCGCTCTGGAACAGGCCGTAGCTGCCCTGCACCGGGGGCAGGGCGATGCGCACCTGGAAGCCCTTGTGTTGCAGAGCCTGCACCAGGGGCTGCAGATCCGCCGGCAGGGTGCTGAGGGGCTGCGGCGCCAGTGCGGCGTTCGCGATCAGCAGGGACGACACCAGGGCGGCCCCGCTCATCGCCGGCTCCGTTGCAGCCAGCGCCAGCTCAGCCATCCCCCCAGGCCGGCGCAGATCGCCCCTGTGAGGGTGGAGCCGAGCAGCAGCCGGCTCAGCAGGCTCCAGCCCAGTTCGCCCATGGTCTCCTGCCGCAGGTTGCTGACGCCGGGCCAGGGGTGGCCGGGGCCGAGCAGCAGGGCCCCCAGTTCGTAGTTGAACCAGTAGAGGGGCACATAGGTGAACGGGTTGCTGATCCAGGTGCCGGCGGCGGCCAGCAGGTGGTTGCCGCGCACCAGGCTGGCCAGGGCGATTCCCAGCAGGGTCTGGAACCCGAAAAAGGGAAAGCAGCCGCAGAACAGACCCGCCGCCAGGCCGCGGGCCCGTTGCCCGGGCGTTCCTTCCTGCCTCCAGAGCCAGTGCAGCCAGCGGCGACAGCGTCGTAGGAGGGGGCGCAGCCACCGGTGCATGGAAGCGGAGCGCCCCGGGGGCGACGCACAAACGGCCAGGATCGTAGGAAGGAGCTCGACCGGGGGACGATGGTGACGGTGGGGGGCGAGACGATTGCGGCCGTGGCCACCGCCGTGGCTCCCGGCCAGGGCGGTATTGCCGTGATCCGCCTGTCGGGCCCCCAGGCGCAGCAGGCCGTGCAGGCGATCGCCCGTGTCCCCGGTGCCCAGCCCTGGGAGAGCCACCGCGTGCTGTACGGCCATGTGCTGGCTGCCGATGGGGTCGAGCGGCTCGATGAGGTGCTGGTGCTGGTGATGCAGGCCCCCCGCAGCTTCACCGCCGAAGACGTGGTGGAGATTCACTGCCACGGCGGCGTGATCGCCGTGCAGCGGGTGCTGGAGCGGGTGCTGGAGCAGCCCGGGGTGCGCCGCGCCCTGCCGGGGGAATTCAGCCAGCGCGCGGTGCTGAACGGTCGCCTGGATCTCACCCGGGCCGAAGCGATCACCGACCTGGTGGCCGCCCGCAGCCAGCGGGCTGCGCAGCTGGCGATGGCCGGCCTCGATGGCGGCATCCAGCGCCGGATCGGTGCCCTGCGCGAACGGTTGCTCGATCAGTTGAGTGAGCTGGAGGCCCGGGTGGATTTCGAGGAGGATCTGCCGCCGCTCGATGGCAAGGCTTTGCTGGCGGAGCTGCAGGCCGTGCGGGCGGAGCTGCTGGATCTGGTGGCCGACGGGCAGCGGAGTGCCGCCCTGCGCAGCGGCTTGCGGGTGGCGTTGGTGGGCCGCCCGAACGTGGGCAAGAGCTCGCTGCTGAACCGGCTCAGCCGCCGGGAGCGGGCCATCGTGACCGATCTGCCCGGCACCACCCGCGATCTGCTGGAGAGCGACATTGTGCTGGAGGGTGTGCCCATCACCCTGCTCGATACGGCGGGGATCCGCAGCACCACCGATGCGGTGGAGCAGCTGGGGATCGCCCGCAGCCACGACGCCCTGGCCAGTGCCGACCTGGTGCTGCTGTTGTTTGACCTGGCGGTGGGCTGGACGCCGGAGGATGAGGCTCTGCTGGCGGCCATCCCCCCGGCGGTGCCCCAGCTGCGGGTGGGCAACAAAGTCGATCTGGCGGCGGTGGCCGGCGGCGGCCCGGAGGCGGACGTGCGCCTCAGCGCCCACACCGGCGATGGCGAGGCGGATCTGGTTCGGGCCCTGCTGGCGCAGTGCGGTGCCCTGGGTGAGCAGCCCCTGCTGCTGGCGCTGAATGAACGGCAGGTGGATCTGGCCGCCACGGCCGCGGCGGCCCTGCAGCGCAGCGACGCGGTGGCCGCCCAGGGCCTGCCCTGGGACTTCTGGACGATCGACCTGCGCGAGGCGATTCAGTGCCTCGGTGCCATCACCGGCGAGGAGTTGACCGAGTCGGTGCTCGACCGGATCTTCTCCCGCTTCTGCATCGG
>JBGKDM010000156.1:0-11264 GCA_042954165.1 Synechococcus sp. | reverse complement strand
CGGCCATCGTCTGGTGCTGGCCTCAGGCGGTGGCCATTTCAATCTCCGTGCCCCTGCGGACGGGGTGCAGCCCCCGGTGCTGGGGCCCCTGATCGAAGCCTGGATCAATCAGGTGCTGTTGCCTGAGGCGGCGTTGCGTTTCGACCGTGGCGGCTGGGGCAGCGACCAGCTGCCGCTCGTGGATGTCACCCCCGGTCTTTGACCGAGCTGTTACGTCGGCGCAGGGCTGTGTGCAACGCCCCAGCGTTTGCATTTGTACACAGTCTGTGACGACCGTCTGATTGGCACAGTTGGTGAACATCCCTGTTGGGGAGGGAGATTTTCTGTTTTCGAAGGCAGGTTGAGGGCGATTCCTCATCTTTTTTTCACGTTGTTCGCTGGTCGCCACCCCTATCCCTTGTTGAGGCCCTCGGGCCTGTCGGGAGTCGTGCATCGGAGGTGAGCGTGGGCTTCAGGTTGTTGCATCTCCATCTCCATGGACTGTTCCGTGGCCGCGATCTCGAGCTTGGCCGTGATGCCGACACCGGCGGCCAGACCCTCTATGTGCTCGAACTGGTCAAAGGTCTGGCGGCCCGGCCCGAGGTGGACCGGGTGGAGGTGGTCACGCGCCTGATCCACGACCGACGGGTCTCTCTGGATTACGCCAGGCCGGAGGAGGCGATTGCACCGGGAGCCACCATTCGTCGCTTTCCCTTCGGGCCCCGCCGTTACCTGCGCAAGGAGCAGCTCTGGCCCCACCTCGATGACCTTGCCGATCAGCTGGTGGAACGGCTGCAGGAGCCGGAGCATCGACCCGACTGGATCCATGCCCATTACGCCGATGCCGGGTATGTCGGCGCACTGGTGAGCCGCCGCCTGGGGATTCCCCTTGTGTTCACAGGTCATTCCCTGGGGCGGGAGAAGCTGCGGCGCCTGCTCGCCGGTGGCGGCGACCATGAGCAGATCGAGCAGTCCTTCTCCATCAGCCGGCGCATCGATGCCGAGGAACTCGCGCTGGCCCATGCCGATCTGGTGGTCACCAGCACCCGGCAGGAGGCCGATGAGCAGTATTCCCGCTACGGACGTTTCCAGGCAGACCGGGCCCAGGTGGTGCCCCCGGGGGTTGATTCCCGGCGGTTCCACCCGCAGTGTTCCGCCCAGGATCAGCGTGCGATCGAGGCGATGGTCGCCCCCTTCCTGCGGGATCCCGCCTTGCCGCCTCTGCTGGCCATCTCGCGGGCTGTGAGGCGCAAGAACATTCCGGCGCTGGTGGAAGCCTTCGGCCGTTCCGCTGTGCTGCGGCAGCGGCACAACCTGGTGCTGGTGCTGGGCTGCCGCGAGGACCCCCGGCAGCTGGACAAGCAACAGCGCGAGGTGTTTCAGCAGGTGTTTGATCTGGTGGACCGCTACGACCTCTACGGTCAGGTGGCTTACCCGAAGCAGCACCGTCGCGAGCAGATTCCCGCCTTCTATCGCTGGGCGGCCCAGCGCCGGGGTCTGTTTGTGAATCCTGCCCTGACCGAGCCTTTCGGTCTCACCCTGCTAGAGGCGGCGGCCTGCGGTCTGCCGATGGTGGCGACGGACGATGGGGGCCCTCGGGACATCCTCTCCCGCTGTGACAACGGCTTGCTGGTGGATGTCACCGATCTCGAGGCGGTGCAGGACGGCCTGGAACAGGCCGGTGCTGATCAGGCCCGCTGGCAGCGCTGGAGTGATAACGGAATCGAAGCCGTCAGTCGGCATTTCAGCTGGGATGCCCACATCTGCTCCTATCTCGCCCTGATGCAGCGGCGGCTGGCGCAGCGCAGCCTGCTCGCCTCCTCGGCCCTGGAGCCAGCGGCCGCTGCCGGCAGTGCCAGTCCCCTGGCGGATCACCTGCTGCTGCTGGATCTCGATCAGAGTCTCGATCGGCCGGGTGGTGAGGATCTGGTGGCGTTGCGGGAGCAGCTTCAGGGGCAGATGCGTGCCGGGCGTCCCAGTCCGCTCGGGATTCTCACCGGCCGTTCCCTCAAGGCGGCACGGCATCGCTTTGCCGATCTGCACCTGCCCGAACCGGCGGTCTGGATCACCCGTGCCGGCACCGAGATCACCTACAGCGCCAGCGATACGCCTGACCCCGGCTGGTCACGTCGGATCGGGGTCGACTGGGCCCGTGAGCAGGTGGTGGAGGCGCTGCAGGATCTGGAGGCCCATCTGACCCTTCAGGACCCGGTGCATCAGGCGCCCTACAAGGTCAGCTATCTGGTGCGCGAGCCGGATGACGCGATCCTGCCGCTGGTGCGTCAACGCCTGCGGCAGCGGCATCAGGCGGCCAAGCCCTCGCTGCGCTGCCACTGGTTTCTTGACGTTGTGCCGATGCGGGCGTCACGCAGCGAGGCCATCCGGTATCTCTCCCTCCGCTGGCAGCTTCCCCTGGAGCGGATCCTGGTGGTGGCCAGTGAACAGGGCGATGCCGAACTGGTGTCCGGTCGCCCGGCTGCGGTGGTGCTGGCTGAGCATGATCCGAGCCTCGATGGCTTCCGGCATCAGTCGCGGGTGTTCTTTGCCAGCCGTCAGTCGATTTCAGGTGTGCTGGAGGGACTCCAGCACTACCGCTTCCCCACCCGACGCTGAAGGGCTCATCCCGGCAGCACCTGAATGCAGGCCGCGGCGCGATCGGCCCGGGCCCGTGCGTCGCTGACATCGCTGCCCCGGGCGAGGGCCACGCCCATGCGACGCCCCGGTCGGGCGTTGGGCTTGCCGAAGAGCAGCACCTGACTGCCGGGTTCGGCCAGGGCATCGCTCACCCCCTGGAAGGCCACGGCGTCCAGCTGCCGGTCGGCGAGAACCACCCGGCTGGCACCGGGATGTTCACACGCAATGGCGGGAATCGGCAGACCGAGCACAGCCCGCAGGTGCAGTTCGAATTCGCTGAGGTTCTGGCTGGCCAGGGTGACGAGGCCTGTGTCGTGGGGCCGGGGAGAGAGCTCTGAAAACACCACCTCATCGCCACAGATGAAGAACTCCACGCCGAACAGGCCGACGCCACCCAGGTTGTCGGTCACGGTGCGCGCCATCGCCTGGGCCTGCTCGAGCTGTCCGGCGCTCAGGGCTGCAGGCTGCCAGCTGCACTGGTAGTCACCACCACTCTGTTCATGGCCGATCGGTGGACAGAACAGGGTGGTCCCGTTCGCCTGGCGGATCGTGAGCAGGGTGATCTCCAGGTTGAAGTTCAGGAACTCCTCCACGATCACGCGCTCGCCGCTGCCGCGGGCACCGGACACGGCGGTCTGCCAGGCCTGCTCGAGCCCGTCGGCGCTGTGGACCACGCTCTGGCCCTTGCCGGAGGAGCTCATCACCGGCTTCACCACCACCGGCCAGCCGAGGGGGTCGGCGGCGGCCCTGAGTTCCGCCAGGTTCGTGGCATAGGCGAAGCGGGCGGTGCGCAGGTTCAGCGCATCGGCGGCAAGATCGCGGATGCGATCACGGTTCATCGTCACCGCCGTCGCCCTGGCGGTGGGGATCACCTGGATTCCGTCATCCTCGAGGGCCTGGAGGGCATCCACGGCCAGGGCTTCGATCTCGGGGATGACCACATCGGGCTGGTGGCGGCGCACCACGGCCTGCAGGGCGTCGGCATCGGTCATGGCGAAAACCTCAGCCAGATCGGCGACCTGCATGGCGGGCGCATCGGCGTAGCGGTCGCAGGCGATCACCCGGCAGCCCAGTCTCTGGGCGGCGATCACCACCTCCTTACCCAGTTCGCCGCTGCCGAGCAGCATCACGGTCTTGGGGAACACGGTCATGGACGGCGAGGGGTCAGCATGGTGCGATCTTCGCGCTTCGCCGGCCATGGCCTCGCTCCTCGCTTTCTCCACGGCCGGTGACGCTGCCAACGGTCTGCTGTTCGGCTGGGAGATTGCCACCATCCAGAAGTGGGTGCTGATCTATCTCGGTGTCTCGTCGCTGGCTTTTGTGGTGGTCTGGATCCTGGGGGCGGTGAAGCGGCAGTGATCAGGCGGGGAGATCGGGAATCAGGGTGAGCTGGCGCTCGGGAGATTCCTCATTGACAAAGCCCCAGGCCTCGAACACGTCCGGCGTGGGATGGGTGATGCGCTGCTGCTGATTGGTGCGCTCGAGCTGGAAGCCTTCCTGGGCCATCCTGCGCATCAGGCTGGCGGCTTCCTCGAACCGTGCTGCCATGGCCTCAAGGCTGGCGCAGTCGCTGGTCAGTCCGGATTCCTTCCAGGTGAAATAAGCCATGGCAGCGCCTTCAGGGGTGGCTGACGGTGGACGAATCCTCTCTGATCCGGGCCGGGATCGGATTAGTCACACGTCCTCGTAACGTTTAAGTAACCAAACGGTAACGAAACCGTGTCTTTTAGCCTGGTGGGCGCAGCAGCAGCCCCGCCCCCACCAGGCCGGCGGTCGTGAGCCAGAACCCACGCACCACCTGCTGTTCCGACCGGCCGCCCAGTTCGAAGTGATGGTGCAGCGGCGCCATCCGGAACACCCGCCTGCCGACGCCGTCGGGTCCCTTGGTGGCCTTGAAGACCCACACCTGGATGATCACGGAGAGGGATTCCGCCAGGAACACGCCGCCCATCACCAGCAGGGGCCAGAGGCTGTTGCTGAGCAGGGCCACGCCGGACAGGGCAGCGCCCATCGCCAGGGAGCCGGTGTCACCCATGAACACCCGGGCCGGATTGCGGTTGTGGACCAGGAAGCCGATCCAGCATCCCGCCATGGCCATGCAGAACCCCGCCAATGCCGGGTCACCGTTGTTGCCGCGCAGCATCAGCTGCAGGGCCATGCCGCTGAACACCAGGGCACCGCAGCCGGCGGCGAGTCCATCCAGGCCATCCGTGAGGTTGGTGGCATTGCTTTCGGCCAGGAACACGAACAGGGCCAGGGGCCAGATCAGCCAGCCCAGGCTCAGCTCCTGGCCGAAGGGGAGGGCAACGCTGCCGCTGATCCATCCCTGCCAGGCCGCCACGGCGAGAAAGGCCGTCGCTGCACCGGCCTGGAGCAGCAGTTTGCCCCGCGCCGTGAGGCCTTTGTTGGTCTGGCGGGTGAGACTTCGCCAGTCATCGAGGCCTCCCACCCAGAGAAAGGCGAGCGTCACGGCGGCGACGGCCAGCAGGCGGGCGCCGTTGCCGTCCTGAACGCTCACCAGCCCGCCCACGATCACACCGACGGGGACCACCAGCAGTCCGCCCATGGTGGGGGTACCGGCTTTGCTGAGGTGGGCCTGCGGTCCGTCCTCTCGGATCACCTGACCCATCTTCAGGGTGCGCAGCCAGGGGATTCCGGCCCAGGCGATCAGGCTCGACACCAGGGTGGTGATCAGCAGCGGCAGACTCAGCAGACTGCCGGGGATCCAGCGGTCACTGGCAAAGGCCATGGCCACCACGGCACTCGACAGGAGAACAGCCGGGAGGCGACCGTCCCGTGCCGGGGACTGGTGCTTGGAATCGGGCACGGCACTGGCTCTGGGCGCCGCGAGGTTAGGGGAGCCGCCGGCTCCCCTGCATCAGGAAGGGTCAGTCGCCGGTCAGGCGGAAGGACTCAGTCCTCCCAGCCCTCTTCCTGTTCGTCGTCCTTGTTGTAATCCTCCTTCTCGCCCATCAGCGCCGAGAGCTCCTCCTCTTCCACGGTGCTGACATCGCTGGAGGAGGATTCCTCGTCCTCCACCAGGCGGCCACTGGCTTCCAGCCAGCTCAGCAGATCAGGCTCCTCGCGCAGGGGCAGCACCGGTGCCGGCTCCTTGCGCCCATAGCGCGTCAGGGCGGGGTTGATGCTGTCGAGTGCGCTGCTCATCGCTGAGGACAAAGTCCAATAAGTCCAATCATTGATCATAGTGGACTGCTCTGATGCAGACCGTCTTGGGCCGCAAACTTCTGACCCTGGTCTTGCTCTGGGGCCCGGCTCTGCTGATCAGTTGGCAACTGCGGCTCTGGGGCGAGAGGCGTCCCGACCCGCTCGAACCGGATGGCCCCGTTGTGGCGCTGCTTGTCTTCGGGCCGGCTGTTGTGGCCGTTGTCGTGACGGTTGCAGGGCTGCTGGCTGGGAGCCGGACCGCCGGGGAGGGAGAATCAGGGGATTGTGAACAGGAGTCCCGTTGATGGGCCGTGCGAAGAAGGTCGTGCTCGCCTATTCCGGTGGAGTGGATACCAGCGTCTGCATCCCTTACCTGAAGCAGGAATGGGGTGTTGAGGAGGTGATCACCTTCGCCGCTGACCTCGGTCAGGGCGATGAACTCGAACCGATCCGCCTCAAGGCCCTGGAAGCCGGTGCCAGCCAGTCGCTGGTGGGGGATCTGATTGAGCCGTTCATCGAGGAGTTCGCCTTCCCGGCGATCCGGGCGAATGCCCTCTACGAAGGCCGCTATCCCCTCTCCACGGCCCTGGCGCGTCCGCTGATCGCCCGCCGTCTGGTGGAGGTGGCCCGGGAGGTGGGCGCTGATGCCGTGGCCCACGGCTGCACCGGCAAAGGCAACGATCAGGTCCGTTTCGATGTGGCGATCGCCGCCCTCGCTCCCGACCTGAAGGTGCTCACCCCTGCCCGGGAATGGGGCATGAGCCGTGAGGAGACGATCGCCTACGGCGAGCGCTGCGGCATTCCCGCCCCCGTGAGCAAGAAGTCGCCCTATTCGATCGATCTCAACCTGCTGGGCCGCAGCATCGAGGCGGGGCCGCTGGAGGATCCGATGGTGGCGCCGCCTGAGGAGGTGTTCGCCATGACCCGCGCGGTGGCTGACACCCCCGATGCGCCTGAGGAGATCGAGATCAGCTTCGAGGCTGGCAATCCGGTGGCCATCAACGGCCAGCCCCTCGACCCCGTGGCCCTGATCCGCGAAGCCAACCGCCTGGCCGGAACCCACGGCATCGGCCGTCTCGACATGATCGAGAACCGGGTGGTGGGCATCAAGAGCCGCGAGATCTACGAGACCCCGGGTCTGCTGCTTCTGATCCAGGCCCACCAGGAGCTGGAAAGCCTCACCCTCGCTGCCGATGTGCTGCGCAGCAAGCGTCAGCTGGAGATGCAGTGGGCCGATCTGGTGTACCAGGGGCTCTGGTTCGGTCCCCTCAAGGATGCCCTCGATGGCTTCATGGACCGCACGCAGCAGCATGTGAACGGTGTCGTGCGCCTGCGCCTGCACAAGGGAACGGCGACGGTCACCGGCCGCGCCTCCACTGGCAGCAGCCTCTATGTGCCGGCCATGGCGTCCTACGGCAGCGACGATCAGTTCGACCATCGCGCCGCTGAAGGCTTCATCTACGTGTGGGGACTGCCCACCCGTCTCTGGGCGGCCACTCACCGGGGCTGAGGCCGGCTGGCCTGGCTGTTCAGGCCGCGTCCTGCTCCCGTGATCCGGAGCTGCCGCCGAGGCGGCGGACTCCGGGCCAGCTCCAGCGCAGGGCATGGCGTCGCTGCGGCTGGCTGGCGTTCTGCAGCTCCTGGGCATGGGCCAGCAGGCGGTAGCGCTCCAGGAGGGGTTCCAGTCGCTGCTGGAACTTGCGTTCAAACAGGTCGGGCAGGTCGGCCAGCAGCGCCTCGTAGTCGGCGACTGTGGCCTCTAGCTCCTTGACCCGCTGGCGCAGGAGGATCAACTCGGCCTCCTGGCTGAGCGGCGTCTCAGGCATTGCGCCATCGTCAACCACTTCGGTCCAACGCGGAGCGGAGACCCGTTGCTGATCAGAAAAAAAGTCCATGGCCGGACGCTATCGCCGGGCCATGGACAATACAACGCTTTTTGCGAACGTTGCGATGGACTCAGGCAGGGGCGCCGGCGGGCTGCTCCTCCTGGGCAGGGGCTGCGGTGCCGGGCATGACGCGGGGCTCGGGCAGGGGACCGTCCTGCTTGACGGTGAGATAACGCATCACGTCTTCGCTGAGGCGCATCGCCTTCTCCAGAACGGCAACCTGCTGGCCGTCGCCGTTGTGGCTCAGCTGCACGTAGATGCCTTCCTTGTTCTTGTTGATGGCGTAGGCCAGGCGACGCTTGCCGCGCATCTGGTTGTCGAGCACCTCGGCGCCGGCCTCCACGAGGATGTCGCGGTACTTGGTGAGATGGGACTCAACCTCCTCTTCCGGGATGTCCGGACGGAGGATGTACATGGTCTCGTAGTAAGGGGTCTGGGTCATCGAGGTCGATCCGGCGGGGACTGATGGCTCACCGGGGTGAGCGGCGGATCGTGCACTTTATCGCCTGGGGGGTTGACAGCTCAATAGAGCTGCATGCGAACGGCCTGGCTGAGGCCGGGAAGATCGGGTTCACGGCCGCGCAGACATTCGATCAGGGCGAAGATCACCACGGCCAGAACACCCAGAAGCACGGTGCTGCCCAGGGTGCGCATCACCAGGCCGCCGACGCTCATGCTCAGGGGCGCGTAGAGATAGCCGATCAGGATGATCACGATGTCGACCAGCAGGGCCTGCAGGGTGTTGAAGCGCAGGAAGTAGGGCACGCCGGGGTTGCGCACCACTGCCAGGAACAGCACGAAGAAGAGCAGCAGCCCGCCCAGGGCGAGGGGTCCAAAACTGACGCTGCGCTGCAGGATCGCCACCGGCAGGGCCGGCAGCAGCAGGAAGCCGATCACCGGATACTGGGCCACGAGGGCCTGCCCGAAGGGCAGGGCGTCGCTGAGGGGGAGGAGATAGACGAGAACCGCCAGCAGGCGCTGCCAGACAGGGATGGCCATACGGGCGATGAAGCTGTGCTGACGCTAGGCGCCCAGGTGCGCGAGGGCGGCCTTGCGCATGGCGTCCACCGGCACGTCGGCATCACCGGCCCAGAGCCGCAGGGCGGCGGCTCCCTGCTGCACCAGCATCTCGAGCCCATCCAGGGTGTGGCAGCCGCGTTCCGCTGCGTGCTGCAGCAGGCGTGTGGGCCTTGGGGTGTAGATGATGTCGTAAACCCAGGACTCCGGTCTGAGCTGGTCGAGCTGGGCGGGGCTGAGGGGGCTGGCCTCGGCGGCCGCCGGGTTGCTGGGGGAGGCCATGCCCACCGGGGTGGTGTTCACCACCACATCGCAGCCGGCAAGGGCCTCATCGAGGGCTGAGGCATGGCTCCAGAGCAGGGGCTCCAGCTGCGGTGCCCAGCCTGCGCAGGCCGCCAGCAGCTCATCGAGCACGGCCTGACGCCGGCCGGCGATCTGGATGCGGGCGCAGCCCAGTTCATGGAGGCCGGCCACCACGGCCCGGGCACTGCCGCCGCAGCCGAGCACCAGGGCGCGGCTCTGGCTCCAGTCGGCCTTCGCCTCCCGCAGCGGCCGGTAGAAGCCCTCCACATCGGTGTTGGTGCCGAACCAGCCACCCCCGTTGCGGGGCACCAGCACGTTCACCGCCCCCAGCCGTTCGGCCAGGGGGCTGAGCTCGCGGCAGAGCCCGGCCACGCTCTGTTTGTGGGGAATGGTGACGTTGAGGCCGCGGCAGCCGATGGCCTCCAGGCCCTGCACAACGGTGCCCAGCTGCTCCGCCGGGGTGGGCAGGGCCAGAAACACCCAGTCGAGCGCCATGGCCTTGAGGGCGGCGTTGTGCATCGCCGGCGAGAGGGAGTGGTGCACCGGATCACCGAGAAGGCCCACCAGCGCAGTGCTGGCGCCGATCGTCCCAGGGCTGCTCATGAACCGGGTGTGCGTGCTGACCCCCCAGCCTGCCTGGTGATCTGTTCGGGAACCACACCTCGTCTGGGAGCCCCGGCGCTGGTGAAGATGCAGAGGTTCAAGACGACTTTCGAGAAGGAGGTGGGATCCCATGGGCAAGGTTGTTGGCATTGACCTCGGCACCACAAACAGCTGCGTATCGGTGATGGAGGGCGGCAAGCCCACCGTGATCGCCAACGCCGAAGGATTCCGCACCACCCCCTCGGTGGTCGCCTACACCAAGAATCAGGACCAGCTGGTCGGTCAGATCGCCAAGCGTCAGGCGGTCATGAACCCTGACAACACCTTCTATTCCGTCAAGCGCTTCATCGGCCGCCGGGTTGACGAGGTCAACGAGGAGTCGAAGGAGGTGAGCTACGGCGTCGAGAAGGCCGGCTCCAACGTGAAGGTGAAGTGCCCGGTTCTCGAGAAGCAGTTCGCCCCTGAAGAGGTGTCCGCCCAGGTGCTGCGCAAGCTGGCGGAAGATGCCGGCAAATACCTGGGTGAGTCCGTGACCCAGGCGGTGATCACCGTTCCCGCCTACTTCAACGACTCCCAGCGTCAGGCCACCAAGGACGCCGGCAAGATCGCCGGCCTTGAGGTGCTGCGCATCATCAACGAGCCCACCGCGGCGGCCCTGGCCTACGGCCTCGACAAGAAGAGCAACGAGCGCATTCTGGTCTTCGACCTGGGCGGCGGCACCTTCGACGTTTCCGTGCTGGAAGTGGGCGACGGCGTGTTCGAAGTGCTCTCCACCGCCGGCGACACCCACCTCGGTGGTGACGATTTCGACAAGGTGATCGTGGATCACCTGGCCGACACCTTCAAGTCGAACGAAGGCATCGACCTGCGTCAGGACAAGCAGGCCCTGCAGCGCCTCACCGAAGCGGCTGAAAAAGCCAAGGTTGAGCTCTCCAACGCCACCCAGAGCGAGATCAACCTGCCGTTCATCACGGCCACGCCGGAAGGTCCGAAGCACCTCGACCTCACCCTGACCCGGGCCAAGTTCGAAGAGCTGGCCTCGAAGCTGATCGACCGCTGCGCCACACCCGTGGAGCAGGCCCTCAAGGACGCCAAGCTCTCCTCCTCCGAGCTCGATGAGATCGTGATGGTGGGTGGCTCCACCCGCATCCCCGCGGTGCTCGAGCTGGTGAAGCGGATCACCGGCAAGGATCCCAACCAGACCGTGAACCCCGATGAGGTGGTGGCCGTGGGCGCCGCCATTCAGGGCGGTGTGCTGGCCGGTGAGGTCAAGGACATCCTGCTGCTGGACGTCACGCCTCTGTCCCTGGGTGTGGAGACCCTCGGCGGTGTGATGACCAAGATGATCAACCGCAACACCACGGTTCCCACCAAGAAGTCGGAGACCTACTCCACCGCGGTGGATGGTCAGACCAACGTGGAGATCCACGTGCTCCAGGGTGAGCGCGAGATGGCCTCCGACAACAAGTCGCTCGGAACCTTCCGCCTCGATGGCATCCCCCCCGCTCCCCGTGGCGTGCCCCAGATCGAAGTCACCTTCGATATCGATGCCAACGGCATCCTGAGCGTCACCGCCAAGGACAAGGGCAGCGGCAAGGAGCAGAGCATCTCGATCACCGGCGCCTCCACCCTCAGCGATAACGAGGTGGAGAAGATGGTGAAGGATGCCGAAGCCAA
>JBGKDM010000155.1:0-6575 GCA_042954165.1 Synechococcus sp. | reverse complement strand
CGATCGGCCGGCAGACCGAAACAGGCGAACAGATCCGCTCCCACCCGGGGATCCCTGCCCATGGCGATCAACACGTGGGTGACCTCAATCAGGCGGGAGCCCCAGAGCCTCCGGCAGCGATCAGCCGCCTCGAGCAGGTCCTCCAGGTCGTCGCCGATGAACAGATCGTCACCGCGCGCGAGGGGCTGATCCGCCAGAAAACCCTCGAGACGGTCGAGGAAAGCCTCAGCGTCCAAGCGCAGGAAACCGACCAGGTCGGCGTAGCGCCGATCGGTGAGCAGCACCTGAAGCAGATGCTCAACATCCAGATCACCATGGCGCCAACGGCGGGCAACGTCCTGACCGGCCAGGAGCAGAGCCCAGGCGTCATCGCTGAAGCGATCGGGCTCGGCGGTCAGGCTGAGCGGCGGGTCAACACGGGGACGGGCCGGGGAAGTCATGGCGTTCTGAACCGACGGTTAGGCCGCGTCCGAGCGGGACGAGAGCTGAATCAATTCCACTTTGTAGCCATCGGGATCCTCCACAAAGGCGATCACGGTGTTTCCGTGTTTCATCGGCCCGGGTTCGCGCACCACACGCCCCCCTCGGCCGGCAATGGCCTCGCAGGTGCCGACGATGTCCTCAACACCAAGGGCAATGTGGCCGTAGCCCTCACCGAGCGCGTAGCTGGTCGTGTCCCAGTTGTGCGTGAGCTCCAGCACCGTGTGGTCCCGTTCGGCGCCGTAGCCCACAAACGCCAGGGTGAAGCGGCCTGATGGGTAGTCCTTGCGTCGCAGCAGCTGCATGCCCAACACCTCGGTGTAGAAGCGCAGTGATCGCTCCAGATCCCCGACCCGAAGCATGGTGTGAAGCATGCGCATGCGCTGCGAGTCCGTGCGATCTCACCGCATGGTGCCAAAGCGGCGGGGGGTGCGGCAGGGGGCATTCCATAGGATCTCTTCATCTTTGCCCCGCCGCACGTGTTCGATTCCCTCGATCTCGTCATCGACACCATCGTGGCCAGGGAGGTGCTTGATTCCCGCGGCAACCCCACGGTGGAGGCCGAAGTCCTGCTCGAAGGCGGCGCCAGCGGCAGGGCGATCGTGCCCAGCGGAGCCAGCACGGGCGCCCACGAGGCGCATGAACTGCGCGACGGCGGCAGCCGCTACATGGGCAAGGGCGTCACCAAGGCGGTGGATCACATCGAGGACCGCATCGCCCCGGCCCTCTGCGGACTGTCGGCGCTGGACCAGGCGGCCGTTGATTCCACGATGCAGGAACTCGACGGCAGCGAGAACAAGTCCAACCTGGGGGCCAACTCCATCCTGGCCGTGAGCATGGCCACATCCCGGGCGGCCGCCAACGGCGTTGGGCTGCCTCTGTACCGCTACCTGGGCGGCCCGATGGCCTCATTGCTGCCCGTCCCCCTGATGAACGTCATCAACGGCGGCGCCCATGCAGCCAACAGCCTGGATTTCCAGGAGTTCATGCTGGTGCCCCACGGCGCACCGACCTTCCGCGAGGCACTGCGGATGGGCACCGAGGTGTTCCACACCCTCAAGGGCCTGCTCAACGACCGGGGGCTGAGCACCTCCGTGGGGGATGAGGGCGGTTTCGCCCCCGACCTCGGCAACGTGGAGGCCGGCGATGTGCTGGTTCAGGCGATTGAGAAGGCCGGCTACAAACCCGGCGATGAAATCTCCCTGGCCCTGGACGTTGCCAGCACCGAATTCTTCAAAGACGGCCGCTATGCCTTCGACGGCGGCAGCTTTGACAGCGCCGAGATGGTGGGCCAGCTCGAGCAGCTGGTGAACCGTTTCCCGATCGTGTCGATCGAGGACGGCCTGGCGGAAGATGACTGGAGCGGCTGGAAACTGCTGACCGAACGCCTGGGAGGCAAGGTGCAACTGGTAGGCGATGACCTGTTCGTCACCAACAGCAAGCGCCTGCAGCAAGGCATCGACCAGGGCGTTGCCAATTCGATTCTGATCAAGGTGAATCAGATCGGCTCCCTCACCGAAACCCTCCAGGCGATCGATCTGGCCGGCCGTTCCGGCTACACAAGCGTGATCAGCCACCGCAGTGGTGAAACCGAAGACACCACCATCGCTGATCTCTCGGTGGCCACCCGCGCCGGCCAGATCAAGACGGGATCCCTGAGCCGCAGTGAGCGCGTGGCCAAGTACAACCAGCTGCTCCGGATTGAGGACGAACTGGGCAGCCAGGCCGTCTATGCAGGAGCTGCAGGCCAGGGCCCACGCGGCAACGGTTGAGTCCGGAAGGATTTCAATCAGGCTCCCAAAAGCCCCACCTCAGAGACTGAGGTGGGGCTTTTGCCATGGGCCGAAGAAGCTGGGCGTATGACTGGGATCAGCGACCGGACCCTGAGAGACCTTCGACGCGCGCGTCCCGGCGCAGTTTGAGTTGCAGCTTCAGCCAACCCATGCCCACCGGCACACCAGCCGCCGCTGGCAGAAGTGCCCAGAGGGGGCGTGCACTGGCACCAAGCAGGGCCGCCGCCAAAGCCAGCGAGCCCAGAAGCACGGACTGACCAAGCGACTGCTGGGCTGTCACCATGCGGCGGAACTGACGATCCGACTCGCCCATCCGGATCTGAAGCTGCAGATCTCCCTGCTCGAGACGCTCCAGGCTTTCATCGAGGCGTCGGGGGATCCCAGCGGCCTTGCTGCTGAGAGCCCCCACCTGGCGACCCAGTTCATTGAAGAGATCATTGGGGCCGGATCCACTGGCAGTCATCAGGGGCAGCAGGTAGGGCTTGGCAATCGCCACCAAGCTAAAGGCGGGATCCAGGCTGCGCCCCACACCCTCGAAGGTGGAGAGGGCCCGCATCACGAAAATCAACTCAACCGGCAGACGGAACGGCTGGCCATAGACCAGCTCGTAGAGGTCTCCGGAGAGCTTGTCGATCACATTGGCGCTGAAGGGAGGTGTCAGGGCTTCCTTGAGCATCACCCGCACAAGACGGCGGACCGGCCCGACATCGATGTCGGAGGCGATCACGCCGGCAGCCTGCATTTCCTCCACGAGGGCGGCAGCATCGCGGGCGGCAGCGGCACGCACCATGGATCCCAGGCGGCGGCGCAACCCCTCGGAGAGCAGGCCCATCATCCCGAAGTCGTAATAGATCAGGGCACCGTCACTGGCCACGGCGAGGTTGCCTGGATGGGGATCGGCATGGAAGAAGCCGTAGCGCACCAGCTGCTGCAGGTAGCTGGCTGCGCCGATCTCGGCGACCGCATCCGGATCGATACCAGCGTCCAGCAGCGCCGGGCGGTCATTCACCTTGATCCCGGGGAGGTAGTCAAGACAGAGCACACGACGACTGCTCAGTTCCCAGATCACGCCGGGCACGCGGATGCGGGAGTCATCAAGGAACTGCTGACGGAAACGGGCTGCGTACTGGGCCTCGACCCGGAAGTCGAGCTCCCGCAACAGAACCCGGCGGCATTCCTGAGCAATCTCAACCCAGTCACGCCCCCGTCCCCAACTGGGGTGACGCTGCAGCACAGCCGCAACCTGCTGCATGACCTCGAGGTCCAGCCGAAACAGACGCTCCAGGCCGGGGCGCTGGATTTTGAGCACCACCTGACGACCACTGCGCAGGCTGGCGCGGTGCACCTGGGCCAGCGACGCAGCGCCGAGAGGCTGTTCGTCGAGGTCGATGATCTCGGCACAACGCTGGCCGAGTTCCGCCTCCAGCACAGCCTGGGCGCGATCAAAGGAAAACGGCGGAACCTTGTCCTGAAGATCCGCCAGCTCCTCCACCCAGCCCGCCGGCAGAACATCCGGACGGGCTGACAGCAGCTGGCCGAGTTTGATGAAAGCGGAGCCGAGGCTGAGCAACTCGGTGGTGAGCCAACGGGCTCGGTGCTGTTGACGCACGGCACGGCGTTCCGGCGTGCAGCCACCCGGGTAGGTCCAGGGGCGCGCATCCCACCAGAGGTAGGCGATCAGGGTGAGAACGGCGCGCCAGATGCGCAGAGCTCTGATGAACTCCCGCACCGGCAGGCGCAAGCGCATCACCGACATCAGCGATGACCCTCCAGGCGGGTGCTCAGATCAGCAACCCTGGCGCGCAGACGATCGATCTGCTCCTGGGGAGACATCGTTGGTTCTGGAGGTTGTTCTGGCGTAGGCACTGAGGTGTCCTGTGGCCCATGGTCACTGCCGCCACGCTCCAGTCGCTCCGCCTCCGCCTGCACTTCCTCCTGAAACAGATCCCACTCACGCTTGACGCGTTCCGGCGCATCCTGTGCAAACACGGCCATCTCCGCAGCCGCATCGGCAAGACGATGACCAAGCCGTGCCGCCAGCCGGTTGACCGTGGCCTTCAGAAGGGCATCAGGGGAGGGCATGGCCAGCGCCAGGGGGAATGAGCTGACTGTGGCAGATCTCCACCCGGGGGCGAGGCCTCAGGGCGCAAGTGGGCGCGGCCGATCCGGTTGCTGGATCTCTTGCACTGCGATCGGCCCACCTAGCAGCGCATCCAGCGCCGCATCCAGAGACTCAGGATTCCTAGGGAGGAGCCGAGGCGCGTCTCGAACCGAAACCTTGGGAGATGGATTCTGCTGATCAGACACCGCCCCAGAGGATGCTGTGGATTTGAGTTGGGGTTGGGGAGGACGGAGTTTGGCGAGCTCAGCTTCCTGGGTCGCAACATCAGCCAACAAAGGCCGTACGTCTCCATGGCGCGCCCTCAATTGCTGGAGACGTTGACCAGGGAAGCTGTTTGGAGCAAAGGGTTCGACCTCCTCAGGAGCAGGCTCCGGGCTCTGATCCGATGCCAACCGTTGGGTCAAACCGAATCCGAGAGCGAAACAACCACCGACCAACAGGGGAGCCCCTGCAGTCCACAGGCCTCGAATCAAGGCAGATCTTGGGCTTGCCTGAGGCAAAGGGTGCACAAACTCATCAAGAATGCTCTACAAGTCTGCCCGCACCTTCGCTCCTAGACGACATAGAACCGTTGCTTCCACAAACTATTTAAAAACCAAGCCTGGCCAGACGGACGAAGCCAAAAATTTGAACGCAAATCGAGAAGCAGCAAACAATAAATCACCAAAACCCATAAGAAACTTGCGCCCAAGTCAAAAGAAAGACTTAATTCCGACCAAAAGAGATAATTAACCAAATTGCCGAATGCAAGAGCTTCAAACAATTTAAGTTTTGGAACAAGAAAGCAAAAGCTTTTCCCTCAAAAAACGACAATTTGAAATTAATCCAAGAAGCAATAAGGCGCTAGCAATCAATTTGAAACATTCTTCTATAACACTTAGCCATACCCTCATGAACTCACCGAGCACTGGCCCAAATAACCAATCTGTAAACTCAGCACCATTGGTAACAATATCCAAGGCGACCATACCTGCAGCGACAAACAAAGCTCTGATAAAGATTCTTTTTGAAGCTTCCGAGAAAGATTGAACCCTTGCAGACAAAACCACAAGAAGCGAAGCCAAAGAAACATACAAACCAACCAATAAATCGTCGATTCGATCCGTCCAGGGAGTCTCCCTAATAGACAGAACAAAGTGTAGGTACTTATCAAGCCTTTCGTGATACATAAATATCTCATCAAAGGAAAGATAAACAAATCCGGCGACAAGAATCAACCAAAAAAGCGAATCCAGAGAAAATAACTTTTTCGTCCACGCAAGAAAAAATGAAAAATTGATCGAGCCCGCGACAGCACAAAGAGCCAGCTGCCAACCAGACACCTCTGTCACAAAATCACCTTCATCGAAAGAATACTGGGGGTCCCCATTCAAGAGGCCGTTAACTATAGATCCGCCTATCACAAAAACGTTAGTTGCAACAATCAACCACTTCGCAAGATTGTATCTATTTAACATTAGCTGTATGCATATAATTTCAAGTTTATCATGCGCACAGTCAGACCAGAGATCGCCTTTGTGTTGCGTGGGCATCCAATAAAAGAATCGGCAGACAAGCAGCAAGCGGAGAACATTAAGGAGCGGCAGCCGAATCATGGCCAGGAGCACCTGAAAAGCCTCTAAATCCCATTAATAATGATAATTCGGATAGAGCATTAACAGCATTAGAGCCAATTAACGAAGGAGCATCTTTACTTCGAAAACATTCACCAACAGGGCTGTTTATTTACGTCGTGTAATCGGCGTTAATGCGCACGTACTGATCGGATAGATCGCAACCCCAGGCCTGGGCGCGTCCAACACCGTCACCGACCAGCAGACGAATCCGCACGCAGTCATCCTGCAGATAGGCACCCTCCGCACATCCCCGCAGATAGGCAGAGGCTGCTGCGCGATCGAACGCAATCGGCTGACCACCATCCATCAGCTGATGCGACCCCAGCCAGAGAGCGACAGCAGCCGGATCGAAGGACGCACCTGAACGACCGGCGGCCGCCACGATCCGTCCCCAATTGGGGTCACGTCCATGCACCGCTGTTTTCACGAGTGATGAGCCGCACACCGTGCGGGCGATGCACTGCGCCTCGGCCTCCGAGGCGGCACCCTCCACCGAGACCTCCAGCAGGCAGGTGGCACCCTCGCCATCCCGGGCGATCGCGCGGGCCAGGTGCTGCGCCACCA
>JBGKDM010000154.1:0-16470 GCA_042954165.1 Synechococcus sp. | reverse complement strand
TTCTCCTTCCCGGCGTGTGGGCGTCAATGCTGGCCGGTGTTCTCTACGGCACCTGGTGGGGGAGTGTTGTGGTGTTCATCGGCGCGTGCCTCGGGGCTGAGATTGTGTTCCTTCTCGGTCGACACTGGCTCCGTGACTGGGCTCAGCGTCGTCTTTCCCGCTTCCCCAAGTTGCAGGCCGTCGAACGTGGGGTGAGTCGTGAGGGCTTGAAGCTGGTGCTGCTGACGCGCTTATCGCCAGCCTTTCCATTCTCGCTGCTCAACCTCGCCTACGGCCTGAGTGAGGTCACGTTGAAGGATTACACGCTTGGTCTGCTCGGGATTCTTCCCGGCACCGTGCTGTTCTGTGCTCTGGGTGCCCTGGCCGGCGATGTGGCCCGTTTTGGTGAGGTTCTGGCTGGCGAAGCTTCGGCCGGCGCCTGGTTCTTGCGGGTGGTGGGTGTGGTCGCCACGGTGGCTGTGGTCTGGTTGGTGGGTCGCGTTGCCAAACAGACCCTGGAGACCCCTCAGCTCTGATCAGGATCCGGCAGGCGTGCATCACGCAGCGCCGCAATCAGCACGAACCACCCCAGCCGCGCGCGGGCCAGGGCACCCGGACGTGCGGCCAGCTCGGCGTACTTGGCACGACCGCATTCGGTTTTGATCCATCGATGCATGACTGGTTGATTCACGGCTGGCGTCCTGTCTCGAGGTTGTAGCGGTAGATCTGTGTTGGGATCAGGCTGATGTTGATGGTGACGGCATCGACGTCGTAGAGCTCCTTGGTCTGCTCGGCCAGATCGGAATGGATGTTCTGCAGCTGCAGTTCATCGACCAGTTGGTTCGGAACGTTGATCACAAGGTCGATGACGGCTGCATTGGCCTCGACCTGAACATTGCTGTAAAGCAGTCGGATCCGCTTCAGGAAATAGGCGTGATCCCTGCTCACTGCCGTGTTGTTCAGCAATCCGGCCTTGAAGCGGCCGAACTGGCGGTTGATCTTCTGCTGAACACTGAAGTCCTGCAGTGCGGAGGCGAGTGGAATGCAGAGAACGCCCATAAGCCCCACCCATGCCAGCAGGTGGCGCCATGCCGTCCGTAGTGATCCGTAGCGCTGCACCATGAACACCACGAGGCTGGCCAGGGTGATGCCGATCAGGTTTGCGAGGAAGAGAAGAAAGGAGCCTTCCGAGATTTCGTTGGTGAGCCCTGCCACTGTTCCGCGCCCGAAGACGGCCACCAACTCAGGCCCCTGACTGAGGCCGATGCCGCAGACGCAGAGCGGCGGCACCAGGGCGACGGCAATGGCGACACCGGCGATTGAGTTGGCGAGCCGTTCCCTGGTGATGGTGAAGGCCCCGGCCACCGCAGCCGCAACGGCGATGCCGAGGTCGATGAGGTTCGGGGCCGCACGGCTGGTGATTTCCGCGTTGATTTCCCCCGGGCCGATGATGGTGGCCAGCAGCCAGGCCGTTCCCACCACGCTGGCTGATCCGAGCACAACCGTGATCGCGGACCGCTTCGCCAGTCGGTTGTCGCCCAGGGTGAAGCCGAAGGCCAGGCTCAGAATCGGGTCCATCAATGGCGCCACGATCATGGCGCCGATCACGACGGCCGTGCTGTTGGCGATCAGCCCCAGGGTCGCGATGACGGCCGAGCACAGCAGGAGAACGAAGAACCCGAGCGAAGGCTTGGATGAGGCGATGCGTGCCTGGTAGAGCTCATGCCTGGGGACCCGGTTCTCCAGGTTGAGACGCCATTCCCCTGAGAGATTGTCAAAGACACGCCCCACCAGGCTGTGCATCGCCGCGCTGCTGTCTATGCCGATTGTGGCGATTGCACGAGATCGTGCAGGCCGGCTTCATCAAGCACCGGGATCCCAAGGGTCTGGGCTTTGGTCAGCTTGCTTCCCGCCTCCTCGCCTGCCACGACGTAGCTGGTCTTCTTGCTGACGGAACCGCTCACTTTGCCGCCGGCCGCCTCGATCAGTGCTTTGGCCTGGGTTCGGGTGAGTGTGGGCAGGGTCCCCGTCAGCACGAAGGTGTCACCCTGCAAATGGCCCTCTTCCGCAGTGGCGATCGCCTTCTCCCGTTCCGCGGCGTTCTGTTTGAGGCTGATTCCAGACCGTTGCAGGTCATCGAGAAGCGTGATGTTCGCGGGAGTCGCGAACCATTGCCGCAGGCTCTGGGCAATCTCATCGCCGATGCCGTGAATCCCGGTGATGGCCTCTGTTTCCGTGCCCGCAGCGCTGCGCAACGCCTGGATGTCCGGGAAGGTGGTGGCCAGCGCTTTGGCATTCACTTCACCCACGTGGTGAATGCCCAGTCCATAGAGCTGGCGCGACCAGTCCTGCTGCCGCGAACGCTCCAGGGCATGGACCAGGTTCTCAGCACTTTTCGGCCCCATCCGCTTCAGGCTGGAGAGCAGTGCGGCATCGAGCCTGTACAGATCGGCGATCGAGCGCACCAGTCCCTGGTCCACCAGCTGTTCGATCAATTTGCTGCCGAGTCCATCCACATCCATGGCGGCCTTGCTGACCCAGTGACGCAGGGCACCACGCAGGATGGCCGGGCAGCTGCTGTTGATGCAGCGGGTTGCTGCTTCGCCGCTTTCCCGCACCAGTTGAGAGCCGCATTCCGGGCAGGTCCTGGGGAGGTCGAGCCGTTGTGCACCCTCGGGGCGGAGTTCAGAGACCACGCGCACCACTTCCGGAATGATCTCCCCGGCTTTGCGCACCACGATGGTGTCGCCGGCATGGAGATCGAGCTCCTCGAGGCGGTCGGCATTGTGCAGCGTTGCTCTGCTGACGCTGGTGCCGGCAAGAGCCACGGCGTTGAATTCAGCCACCGGGGTGATCACACCGGTGCGACCGACCTGGCATGTGATGCGAATCAGTTGGCTGGGTGCTTCCTCGGCCGGGTATTTGAGCGCGATGGCCCACCGCGGCGCTTTCTGTGTGAATCCGGCGGCATCCTGAAGGCGCAGATCATTGAGCTTGACCACCACGCCGTCTGTGGCGTAGTCCAGCGCGCGACGTGCGCCATCCCAAGTGCTGAAGAACCGTTCCACGGCCTCCAGGTCAGGCAGGAGCTCGGCATTGGGATTCACCTTGAAGCCCGCTTGCCGCAGCCATTCCAGGCACTCCCACTGGTTGTGCGGTGACGCTCCATCCCAGCCGTCGGGGAGGTGGAGGGTGTAGGCAAAGAAATCCAGGCGCCGGGCCGCCACCACCTTGGGATCGAGCTGGCGCAGGGTTCCGGCGCAGGCATTGCGTGGGTTGGCGAACAGCGCTTCCCCGCGACCCTGGCGCTCCTGATTGATGGCAGCAAAGGTGCCATCGGGGATGAAGGCCTCGCCCCGCACTTCCAACCATTCCGGCGGCGTATCCAGACGGAGCCGGAGCGGCACGGATCCGATGGTGCGCACATTCGCGGTGATCTCTTCTCCCTGTTCACCATCTCCGCGGGTGGCCGCACGGACGAGAACCCCGTTGCTGTAGCTGAGAGCCAGGGCGTTGCCGTCGATTTTCAGCTCGCCGACCATGGCGAGGGCGGGGCGGTCATGGCCCGCGTCGGGTTCGCGATCGAGAACGCGAAGAAGCCTGTCGTACCAGGCAGTCAGTTCAGACGTGTCAAAGGCGTTGTCAAGACTGAGAAGCCCGATGCGATGGCGCACACTGCGGAATCCCTCAGCCGGACTGCCGCCCACGCGCTGCGTGGGGCTGTCGGCACTGGTGAGCTGAGGATGGGCTGATTCGAGGTCGAGGAGTTCCCGGTAGAGGCGGTCGTAGACCGGATCCTCCATCACCGGCGCATCGAGAACGTAGTAAGCATGCGCTGCGGTGTTGAGCAGGGTGCGCAGTTCTCTCGCCCGTTGCTCGATGGCGTCGTTCATCCGTGCGGCTGCGCTGACGGGATCAGGCGGCAACCTGGTTGATGCGGGCGATCTGCCACTTTTCGTCCACCTTGGTGAAGGTGAAATCCAGGGGCAGCTCCTCGTTGTTGTCGGCCTTCAGCTTCACGGTGAGGATCAGATCACCTTCCTGCATGCGGGGACGTCCCGACTTCAGATTGCGGAATCGGTTGAGTTTCAGGCCTGCCAGGAAGCGGATGAACTGCTGGCGGTTGACGTGCTGGCGATAGCTCTTCGTGGTCAGCAGGTAGGCCGCATCGATACGACCGGCCGCAACCTGGGTGAAGAACTGCTTGATCAGCGGATTGATCCCTCGGGCATCCAGCACGAGTTTCACCGCCGTGATCGTCCAGTACAGGAGCAGGGCGCCACCACCGGCCAGCAGTGCCTTGGTCCCGATATCCCGCACTAAGCCGACGTCCATCGCTGCTGCATTTCTTTGAATGCAGTGGAGTCTGACTGACCATTGACCACGACGGTCAGACTGCCCGGGTTGGATCACCGCACCACCTCGACGCCGTCCATGCCGCTGGAGCCGTTGCTGCCCCTGTTCCATCGGCTCAATCGGGAGCATTTCGACGGGGCCCTGGTGCTGGGAACCCAGCCCCTCCTGGCGGTGCGCTGGAGCGATGGGCGCATGCGTCGCACGGCCGGCCTGTACAGGCGGGGTCCGCGGGTGGCGCCTCCCTTCGGACGAGAGATCGTGCTGTCGCGGCCTTTGCTGGACCCTCTGCCCCGCTCGGCGCTCGAGAGCACGCTCTGCCACGAAATGATTCACGCCTGGGTGGATCTCGTGGTTGGTGTGCAGGAAAGTCACGGCCCCCATTTCCGGGCGCGGATGGCCGTCATCAATGCAGGGCAGGATCGCTTCGAAGTGAGCGTGCGCCATCGGTTCCCGGTTCCGGCCGCCGTCCCGCGCTGGCTGGCGATCTGTCCGATCTGTGGTCGCCAGTCCCCCTATCGCCGCCGCGTCCGCAATGCGGCCTGCCGATCTTGCTGCGACCGGCATCATGGGGGCATCTGGCATCCAAGTTGCGTGCTGCGTTTTGAACCCATCACCGCTCCCGATGCGGATGGCTGAGGTGAATCAGGTGCTGCTGGTGCTCCAGGTCTGCGGTGTCTCGATCGCTTGGATCGGATGTCGACGTGAGCGTTGGCTGTCCCGCCGCCATCGGTAACGTCGTGGGTATGGAGTCAAGCCGTCGATTGTCGTCGCGTCGTTCGTCCAGGTTCAGCGACGATCCCCTGGAACGTCGTCTGGATCAGTGGCTTGCGACAGGGCGACAGCTTGTGGACGGTGTCTCCGGCGCCCGCCCCGGGCGTCGGGTGCCATCAGGCCGCAGTGGTGCATCAGCTGGGGCTCGACTGGACGCCGTCGGTCGCTGGATGGGCGACAAGCTCGACTGGCTCCTGGATGAGGAGGACGACTGGCGCGAGCCCTGGGAGGCTGATCGGACAGCTGGTTTTGAGCAGCCTCGCGCTCCCCGTCGGGTCGACAGGGCTCCCCTCGGCAGAGCTCCCCAAGCCGGATCCATGGCACGTGATCCATTGACCACCTCTGGGAAGCAACCGCTCGAGGCCATCTCAAGGCGTCAACCCCCACAGATCGCCCCTGCTCGCCAAGCCTCGATGCAACCGCCTGAGCCGGCGCTCAGCGATGACGAATGGCCTGATGACGACAGCTTTCGACTGGACCGTTGGCAGCGCCAACCGGCTGTCCGGTCGTCGTCCGAACGGCCTTCCCCTGCGGCGCGCAATCCATCGGCGTTCGGTGCCGCTCGTCGCCCCCTGCCTCGCTCCAGCCGCCGTCGCGATTGAGCATCGCCGTCATGCGGTGAATTCGGTGCGAGCACGGAACTGACATCCGCGCTCACCGAGCTGGAGGTTGACGTCGGCCACCAGGTCGGCGGGCAGATCTTCCGCCATCTGCTCCGGGGTGGTGCTGATCGAGCTTGAACCCTCGCTCAGCGCTTCCAGCAGGGCCACCCATTGCTTCACGTGCTCGGCGCGAGTGATGCGCCGGTACCCCTGTTGCTGTAACAGCGCTGTGCAGACCTCCGCATTCCAGCGTGCGGTGTGGGCCCTGAGACTTGAGCCGAGGCTCTCTGCAGCTCCGGCCTGAACGGCCATCTTGTTGGGTCGACCGTGACGATCACGCCATCCGATCCTGTCCAGCACCCGGCCGCAATGGGTGCTGGAGATTCCAAACAATTGCCCCAGTTCGGTGAGGCTGAGCCAGGTTTGGGTCGCCATGGAACGCGGACTTCGATGATGCCAATCATCGGTGCAGCACATGAAGGTGCAAGTTGTCAAGTGCAAATCGCGATAATCCGCTGACTTTGTTCATCAAGTCAGGTGAAGGGGTTGTGGAGGGGCCTGGCCCAGCCATTCCTCGAGTCGAGGGCTGAAGACTTCACGGATCACGGTCAGCTCCTTCCCTCGGCGAAAGAAGCGGTAATGGCGGCTCCAGAATGGGCCTTTCTCCCCAAATCCTTCTTCCAGCCATGCGCTGGTCACCAGAGCGAGGCCGTCAACCTCGCGGAACAGTTCGGAGCGCCCCTGGGTGAGGCTGAGCCAGATCGGAAGGTTGCGATCATGCAGATGGACCTCGGCTTCAACCTGGTTCCACCAGCTTTCGGCCCAGGCCAGTGTCTGGCTTCCGCACTTCAGCCACACCTGCCGGCGCAGGAGAGGAAGCTCCAGTTCCCGCACCTCCCTCGGCAGTTCACTCGGGGACGTTCCAGGCGGCTCGGGTTCCGGTTCCATGGCCACGAGCTCAACCGCAACCGGATGGCCTGTGAGCAGGCGCAGGTGCCGTGTCGGGCTTCCATCGCCGAGCAGCATCAAGCGCCAGGGCCCCGGCAGGGGAATGGGTCCATCCCCCTGCAGAACGGTTGTTGTGGGCGCTTCCCAGAGAACGCTCGGGGATTTGAGCAGTCTGTTCGCTGAACTCAGAACGCCCCTCCCACGGTCAGACGCCGCTGAACGCCGTCGTAATCGATCACCACGCCGTTGGCCTGGACGGAGTTGAGCTGCCAGCCGCTGTTGCCGATCACCTCGCCAGGGCTTGCAGAAATGGACAGCTGATCAAGTTGAAATATCGCCGAGCCCTGACCCCCGCCGGCATGCACGACCCCCACCAGAAGAGGTTCGGCAGGAACCATGGACGCCGGAAGCGCGTCGCTGCCGCCGGCTGCGGACTCCTGGGGGATCGGGCCTGCAAGCGCAATCGTGCTGGGGTCCAGACGGTCGCCGGCCTGGATGGGCTGGGCTGTGGGGGCTGAGGTGTCCTGGTCCAGGTTGATGCGCGTCGGGCCCGTGCTGGCGACGGGAATCTGCCGCAGACGTTCGATCAGCTGCAGATCCCGTTCACGATCGAGCGCCTTCAATGAACGCTGCCAGTTGCTTGCCAGCCACAGACTGCTGCCGAGACCAAGCACTGCGACCAGTCCGGCCACGGTCAGCAGCCCCTGGCGTGGAGCGACGACAGCCTCAGGGGGGCGGACTGGTTTGGGTGTGGGTGGGTTGACGGCTTCGGGTTTCGGTTCGACCAGAACCCGCACCGCGTCGAGTGTGTTCTCTTCACGGCTGAACACCTGGTCCATCACCTTCTCCGCATGCAGGTTCCAGTAGGCCCTGGATCGTGTGAGAGGAGAGGGCATCGGACGTGTTGGCTCAGGCCTCAACGCTATCGGGAGTTGGTGATCCGGGCGAGGACATCACGGCCTGGCGTGTCGTTCGGCGTTGCTGGAGCTCAAGCCACATCAGCAGGGCGGTCAGATCGGCCTGGCTCACGCCTGGAATCCGGCTGGCCTGCCCAAGGGTGAGGGGGCGAACCGCGGCGAGTTTTTCGCGTGCCTCCCGGGAGAGGGTGGCGATGCCTGCGTAGTCAATGTCTGCGGGCAGTTTGCGCTGGCCCTGACGCCTCACCTGGTCGATCTGCTGCTGTTGGCGTTGCAGATAACCGCTGTATTTGATGTCGATCTCGGCGCCCTCGCGCACGGGCAGGGGCAGATTGGCGTCCGCGAGGCCGTGGCGCACCAGGTCGTCAGCATGCATGCCGGGCCTGCGCAGCAGATCAGCCAGGGTGATGGAGCCCTTGATCGGCGCCCCTGTGTCCGCTTCCACCGCCGGAGCAACGGGGTCGCTCACCTTCAGCCGTTGTGTTTCCAGGCGTGTTTTCTCCGCCTCCATGGCGCTGAGCTTCTCTTCAAATAACTGCCAGCGACGGTCGTCGATCAGCCCCAGTTCTCGTCCCAGGGGCGTCAGTCGGCGGTCGGCATTGTCGCCTCGCAGCACCAGGCGATATTCGCTGCGGCTGGTGAGCACCCGGTAGGGCTCGCGCAGATCCTTGCTCACCAGATCGTCGATCATCGTGCCGATGTAGCTGCCCTGACGCGGGAAGTGCACCGCGTCCTGGCCGCGGATGCGGCGTGCGGCATTCAGTCCGGCCACCAAGCCCTGGGCGGCGGCCTCTTCATAGCCCGTGGTGCCGTTGAGCTGGCCGGCGCTGAACAGCCCTTCCACCCGCTTGGTTTCCAGCGACGGCAGCAGCTGGGTGGCGGGCAAGTAGTCGTAATCAACGGAATAGGCGGGCCGCAGCATCACGGCTTGCTCAAGACCCGGCAGGCTGCGCAAGAGCTGCAGCTGGATCGGCTCGGGCAGTCCTGTCGAGAACCCCTGCACGTAGATCTCAGGGGTGTCCCGACCTTCCGGTTCCAGGAAGATCTGGTGGCTGTCCTTGTCGGCGAACCGAACGATCTTGTCCTCGATCGAGGGGCAGTAGCGCGGCCCTTTGCTGTCGATCACCCCGCCGTAGATGGCAGTGCGATGCAGGTTGTCCCGGATCAGTTGGTGGGTGGTGGCGGTGGTGCGGGTGATGTGGCAGCTCATCTGCTCCCCGCTGGCCCAGGCCGCTGGGTCAAAGGAGAAGAAGCGATCCGCTGCGTCGCTGGGTTGCTCCTCCAGTTGGTCGAGGGCAATGCTGCGCCGATCGACGCGGGCCGGGGTGCCCGTCTTGAGCCGATCGGTGTGGAAGCCGAGCTGCTGCAGCGCTTCGGTGAGGCCTTCGGCGGCCTGTTCACCGGCGCGGCCCGCTGCCATGGACTGATGGCCCACCCAGATGCGACCGCCAAGGAAGGTGCCGGCGGTGAGCACAACGGCCTTGGCGCCGTAGACGCTGCCGAAATAGGTGCGCACGCCGGTGATGCGGGCGGCTGGTCCCTGGCTTGGATCCCAGCTCTCACCGCCGCCTGCGGGATCGCCCTCGATCTCCAGCCCCGTCACCATCGCTTCGCGCAGGGCCAGGTTCGGGGTGTGCTGCAGGAGCTGCAGCATCTGACGGGAGTACTGGCGCTTGTCGGTCTGGGCACGAAGCGCCCAGACGGCGGGGCCGCGGCTGGCGTTGAGGATGCGCTTCTGGATGGCTGTGGCATCCGCCAGGCGGCCGATGACCCCGCCAAGGGCATCCACCTCATGGACGAGCTGACTCTTGGCCGGCCCGCCGACGGCTGGGTTGCACGGCTGCCAGGCGATCCGATCGAGGTTGAGCGTGAACAGGGCTGTGTGCAGTCCCAGTCGGGCCGATGTGATCGCTGCCTCACAGCCCGCATGACCACCTCCCACGACGATCACGTCGAAGCATTCAGTGGGGGCTGGGCTGATTGTCATCGCACCAGTATCGGAAACCGCTCAGGCCGCGAGGTTGCGGAAGCGGGTGAACTGGGGTTCAAACAACAGTTTCACGGTTCCCACAGGGCCGTTGCGGTGCTTGGTCACAATCACCTCGGTGATGCCGCGGTCGGGTGTTTCGGGGTTGTAGTACTCGTCGCGGTAGATCATCAGCACCAGGTCGGCGTCTTGCTCGATCGAACCTGATTCCCGCAGGTCACTCAACATTGGACGCTTGTTGGTGCGCGATTCGACCCCGCGGCTGAGCTGGGAGAGGGCGATCACCGGCACGTTGAGTTCCCGGGCCATGCCTTTCAGGCCTCGGGTGATCCGGGACAGTTCCTGCACCCTGTTGTCGGGGCTCGATCCCTCCATCAGCTGCAGATAGTCGATCACGATCAGGCCCAGTTCCTTGCCCTGTTCCGCCATCAGCCTTCGGCAGAGGGAACGCATCTCCAGCACGCCGGAGTTCGGTTTGTCGTCGATGAAGATCGGCAGCTGCCCGAGGGTGTTGATCCCCTGGCCCAGCAGCGGCCATTCTTCCTGCTGCAGTCTGCCCGTGCGCAGCCGACCGGCTTCGATCCCCACCTCCATGGAGAGCAAGCGGTAGGTGAGCTGCTCCTTGCTCATCTCCAGGGAGAACACGCACACCGGCAGGTCGTGCAGCTGTGCCACGTTCTTGGCGAGGTTGAGCACGATCGAGGTCTTGCCCATGGCAGGGCGTCCGGCCACGATGATCAGGTCGCTGCGTTGCAGGCCCTGGGTCATGGCATCCAGGTCGTAGAAGTTCACCGGGATGCCTGCCACCGAGGTGCCCAGGGAGCGACTCTCGATTTCGTTGAAGGTGCTGGTGAGAATCTCCGCTGTCGGCGTCAGTCCCTTGGTGGGCTTTTCCTGGCTGATGGCGAAGATCGTCTGTTCAGCTTTGTCCAGCACCTGCTCCATCGGCAGGCTCTGGTCAAAGCCCAGCTGAATCACCTCGTTGCCGGAGCGGATCAGCTGCCGGCGGAGGAACTTGTCCATCACCAGGCGAGCCACCTGCTCGATTGAGGCGGTGGAGGCCACCCGCTCGACCAGTTCCACCAGTCGGCTGCTCCCTCCGACCTTGTCCAGGGACCCCGTGTCCGCCAGCCAGGCGGTCATGGCGGTGAGGTCGGTGGGCTTGCCCTGACTGTGGAGCATTACCGCCGTGCGGAAGATCTCGCGATGCGCATTCAGATAGAAGGCCTCCGGCTGCAGCACATCGGCCACACGCCCGATCGCGTCAGGGTCGAGCAGGATGCCGCCCAGCACAGCCTCCTCCGCCTCCAGGTTCTGGGGGGGAACGGAATCGGGCAGCGCTTCGAAACTGGGCTCATCGCGCGAGCGACCTTTGCCGAAGCCGCGCTGGCCTCCTTCTGCGGACTCGCCGCCTGGTTCAGTGAAGGGGGCGGTCACCATGGCGGTCGGCCGTAGAAATGCGAAAACCCACTCTGGCGCACACCGGAGTGGGCAACAGAGTGGGTTGTGACGGCCTCACAGGCTCGAGGTGGAGATGAATCAGTAGCTGACCACTTCGAGGTTGATTTCGGCAGTGACTTCGGAGTGGAGCTTGACGCTCACCTTGTATTTACCGGTGCGGTGAATGTCGGGAACGGTGATGTCGCGACGATCCACTTCCTTCTTGGTAGCGGCCTCAATGGCTTCGGCCACATCACCATTGGTGACTGTTCCGAACAGCACATCGTCATCACCGGTCTGTTTCTTGACGGTGAAGCGGCCGATGGTGTCGAGGGCGGTGCGGAAGGCAACGGCCTCTTCCTTGAGGGCGGCCTGGCGCTCGGCCTCCTTGGCACGACGGTGCTCCACCTGCTTCATCACGGCAGGGGTGACCGGCACCGCTTTGCCGAAGGGCAACAGAAAATTCCGGGCGTAACCGGGAGCCACTTCAACCAGGTCGCCATCCCGGCCGAGGCTGAGGACGTCCTCATTCAGAACGACTTGTACGCGCTTGGCCATGGGGAACGATCCTTACGACGTCTTAATTGAGCGGTCAGCAACTTTACGATGCGACCGGTAGGCGGATGTGTCGGGCCAGGCCAAGGGCGCGCATCAGGCGGATGTGCTGCCAGGTCAGATCAATCTGGCCTGGCTGGAGCCCATGCCGAGCGGAGTGGGGGAAGGCATGGTGATTGTTGTGCCAGCCCTCGCCGAAGGTGACCGCTGCCACCCATCGGTTGTTGCGTGAGGCATCGCCGCTGTCGTAGGCCACGGTGCCCCAGCAGTGCGTCGCTGAATTCACCAACCAGGTGACGTGATACACCAGCACCAGGCGCAGTGGGATGCCCCAGAGCACCAGGGCCCATCCGCCAGCCCCGGTGATGGAGCCGATCCAGAACAGCAGCAGACCAAGCGGAAGTTGCAGCAACAGAAAGTTGGTGTTGAGCCAGCGGTAGTAGGGGTCTGCCATGAGATCACCGCTCAGGCGGGGCACCGCCTGCATGGCAGGGATTGGTTGAAACATCCAGCCCATGTGGCTCCACCAGAAGCCCCGATGGCTGTTGTGATGATCAGCATCCGTATCGGAGAACTTGTGGTGGTGGCGGTGAAGCCCCACCCAGTCGATGGGTCCGTGCTGACAGCTCAGGGCGCCGCAGGTGGCGAAGAAGCGCTCCAGCCATGGCGGCACCCGGAATGAGCGATGGGAAAGCAGGCGGTGATAGCCGATCGTGACCCCCAGGCAGGCGGTGACCCAATACAGAATCAGCAGGGCGGTTGCGCCCTGCCAGCTCCAGTGCATCGGCAACAGGGCGACGACCGAGAGGGCGTGGATCGCGATCATGAAGCCGATCGTTCCCCACCGCAACGTCTGATCGGCGGGAACGGGGGCATGGCCCAGGCGAGGTTCATGCAGGCGTTTGGCAAGGCCAGATGCCTTGTGCGAGGCTGCGGGCCTGCTCGGCGGAGATGGTGAAGTGACCCAAAGCGAATCCATCGCTGATCCGAAATCTTTTCGTAACGATAGTCGATCTGAATCCGTATCAAGTGGGCAACTCTGATTCCTGCTCTGAATCCCTGGCCCGGGGGTATCGGGAGCGGCTTGCTGATGGCCGTCGCGCCATGGCCCATCTGGTGCATGTCTGGCATGAGCGCAATGGTTGGTCACACAAAGTGCTCCCGGCTCTGGCCGAGGCCCTGGACCTCGGCAGGGTTCACAACTCCCAGATTTCGAATCTCCGGAACGGCAAGCTCGCCGCGCCGGGCCCGGAGGTCTTTCTGGCTCTCGGCCAGGCGAATGCTGTTCTGCTGGCGGGTCTGGCCCCGATCCGTGATCACCTGAAGGAGGTGCATCCGGAGCTGCTGCAAGTGCTTGAGCAGGGACATCAGCCCCTGGTCAATGCGGCGGGGCAGCCTCTCGGTTCCGGTGCCCTGTTCGAGATCTTTGTCGGTCTGGCACCGCTGCCTCCGGGGTTTGACTGGCGCATCGATGCCGATGAAGCCTCAGCCCTCAGTGCAGCGTTGGCCGATCAGCTCTGCTCCGGACGAGGCTGGCGATTTTGCCGCGATCAGGTGATGAAGGCCTATTCGGTCACCAAGCCCCAGCGTCGCGAGCGCTTCGCCGCTGTGATGGCCGGGATGCGTGATTACACCGCCGAGGAATTGGATGGCGAACTGCTGGATCTGTTCGCGACGCATCAGGCCCTGGGTGGATCCGGTCAGCATGGCGCTGAGGGATTTCTCGCTCAGCTGCGTGTCAGCGCTGCCAATCTTGGCCTCGGCGGACCGGTTCCTGACCCTGACGCTCAGGGCACGTAGCGGGCCTGTCGCACGCGGCGGGTGAGGCCAAGGCGACGGAGCAGCCTGATGTGCATCCAGGTGATGTCGAATTCGAACCAGCGCAAGCCATGGCGTGCACTCGCCGGGTGCGCGTGGTGATTGTTGTGCCAGCCTTCGCCGAACGACAGGATTGCGACCCACCAGCAATTTCTTGAAAGGTCTGGGCAGTCGAAATTGCGGTAGCCAAAGGCATGGGTGGCTGAGTTCACCAGCCAGGTGACGTGATACACAACCACGAGGCGGAGGGGGATGGCCCAGAGAACGAGCCCAAGGCCGCCCCCGTGAACCTGGGCGGCATTGCCGTACCAGTAGAGACCAAGTCCCAGAGGAATCTGAAGAAGCAGGAACCAGCGATCAAGCCAGACGTAGAAGCGGTCGGCAAGCAGGTCTCCGCCGTAGCGTTCCTTGTGCTCCAGAGCCGGAATGTCGTGGAGCATCCATTCGCTGTGGCTCCACCAGAGCCCCCGTCCGGCGTCGTGGTGATCGTTGGGTTGGTCGGAGAACTTGTGGTGGTGTCGGTGCAGGGCCACCCAGTCGATGGGACCGCTCTGGGCCGCCAGGGTTCCCATCAGCACCAGCACCCGTTCCAGCCAACGGGGCACCTCAAAGCTGCGATGGGCCACGAGGCGGTGCAAGCCGAGGGTGACCCCAAGCACTGTTGCCCAGTAGAGGACGCCGAAGGCGACCACGCCCTGCCAGCTCCAGAATCGAGGGAGCAACGCCACGGTGGCGAGGACATGCATCGCAAGCATGAACGCTGTGGTGCCGCTCTTCAGCTTGCGTTGCTTCCGCGGCAGCCGTTCTCTTGGAGCCATCACCGCAGCGCGGATGCGCAGTTCGCGTTCGGATGCGGTGGATGGCGTGGTGGTGGTGACCAAGGACTTCTCCTTTGACCGAATCCAGCCTCTCGCAGGGAAACGTCCGTGCTTGCGGGTGGTCCGGTTGAGGAATTGAATGTAGGAGAGCGCTGCATGATGTAGCGACCGGTACGGATTTCTGGAGACCATGGCGTCAGAGCAGCGCGATTCTCTGGAGGCTCATCAGCGGGCCGAATCCCTTGTGGCTGCAGCCCGAGACCGTCTGCAACCCCAGGCGGCTGCCCGAACCGCCGCCGTGCGGGATCGGCTTGAGAAGGTGCTGAAGGCCTTTGCTGACGAGCGGGTCGGCACCCAGCACTTCGCATCGCTGACCGGCTACGGCCACGGTGACCAGGGCCGTGAGGTGCTGGACAGGGTGTTCGCGCGCGTTCTGGGTGCTGAAGCGGCTGCGGTGCGCCTTCAGTTCGTGAGCGGAACCCATGCGATTGCAGCGGCCCTGTTCGGCGTGCTTCGTCCGGGTGATCGCATGCTTTCGATCACGGGCCGTCCTTACGACACGCTGGAGGAGGTGATCGGTCTGCGTGGTGATGGGCAGGGATCGCTGGCGGAGTTCGGCGTTCTCTACGACGAATTGCCCCTGATGCCTGGGGGTGGCGTGGATCAGGCCGCGCTCGATGCAGCGTTGGCGATCCCCCGTCGTCTGATTCTGATCCAGCGCAGCTGTGGTTACAGCTGGAGGCCATCCCTGTCTGTGGCTGAGATCGGTCGGCTGTGCGAGCGGATCCATGCCCGTCAGCCGGATTGCGTCTGTTTCGTCGACAACTGCTACGGCGAACTGGTGGAGCCGCAGGAGCCACCTGAGGTGGGGGCTGATCTGGTGGCAGGGTCTCTGATCAAGAACCTGGGGGGAACGGTTGCCCCCGGTGGTGGGTACGTGGCCGGGCGTGCGGATCTTGTGGAACGGGCCTGCTGCAGATTGACGGCTCCAGGCATTGGCAGCGAAGGCGGCACGGGGTTTGACCTGCATCGCCTGGTGCTGCAGGGGTTGTTCCTGGCCCCGCAGATGGTTGCCGAGGCGCTGATCGGAGCTGATCTGGTGGCGGAAACCTTCGCGACTCTTGGATTTGCGGTGCAGCCGGCGGCCGGGGCGCCCCGCAGCGATCTGATCCAGGCCGTCCGGCTCGGTGACCCCGATGCGTTGAAACTGATCTGCCGCGCCTTCCAGGCCTCCTCTCCGATTGGCTCCTACCTCGATCCCGTGCCCGCTGCGATGCCGGGCTATGCCAGTGACCTGGTGATGGCCGGAGGCACATTCATCGATGGCAGCACCAGTGAGTTCTCCGCGGATGCGCCCTTGCGGGAGCCGTTCAACCTTTATGTGCAGGGCGGAACCCATCGGGCCCATGTGGACTTGGCTCTGGTGCGCGCGCTTGCGGCGCTCCATGCAGCAGGACTGGTGGAACTGCCCCACACTGGGTGAGGTGTGTGCCCGTCCCCGGCCCCATGGCCTTCGATTTCCCTGAGCAGTTCCGCTACGCCGACAGCCATGAATACGCCCATGCGGAGGGTGAACTGGTGCGCATCGGTCTGAGCGCCTTCGCTGTTGATCAGCTCGGTGACATCGTCTTCGTGGATCTGCCTGAGGTGGGCAGCAGCCTCAGCCGGGGCAGCAGTTTCGGGACCGTTGAATCGGTGAAGGCGGTTGAGGAGATGTATGCCCCCGTAAGCGGCGAGGTCGTGGAGCGCAACGAGTCCGTGCTGGCAAGCCCGGAAGAGCTCCAGAACGATCCCCATGGCCAGGGCTGGTTGCTGGCGGTGCGTCCCTCCGATGCCAGCCAGCTGGAGGAGTTGATGGCTGCGGCCACTTACGCCGCCAAGGTGGCCGCGGCCTGAGGAACTTTTCTTAGAGTTCCCCTGCTTCGCGAGAGCGACTTGACTCAGCTCGAACAGCCTCTCTCCATGCAGGGGACTGCGGTCAAGCTTTCGCCCTTTGTTCAGCGCCACATCGGGCCCAGTGAGGCGGATCAGCAGTCGATGCTGACCTCCCTGGGTTTCGCTGATCTCGATGCCTTTCTGAACGCTGTTGTGCCCGGATCCATTCGGGATCCGGAGCCTCCGGCGGATGCCATGCCCTTGGGCTGCGGGGAGGCTGAGGCCCTCGCCGAACTCCGACGCATCGGGGGCCTCAACCAGGTGAAACGTTCGCTGATCGGCCTGGGTTATCACGACACGGCGACGCCAGCACTGATCAAGCGCCATGTTCTGGAGAACCCCTC
>JBGKDM010000153.1:0-24596 GCA_042954165.1 Synechococcus sp. | reverse complement strand
TCAGGCAGCAGCAAGTGATGACGCGTTGAAGCGCAAATTGCGCATGGCCACGACGGCTGGTGCGATCGCTGAAGCTGCAGCTGAGGTGGGCATCCAGCTGAATCCTGCAGCTGTGGTGAAGCACTACGCCCAAGAATTGGTCAACGCAGATGACACCACCGCGGTGGAGAACTTCGATCTCTGCAGCTGGGATGCGGGCGAGTTGCTCTGGGCAATGAGCAACTGGAAGGCCGGGGCTGGGATCTAGCTCTCAGCCAAGCGCTGCAAGTAGGAAGCCCTGGAACCGGCGTTAATCCAACCACTGGCAATGGTTTTGCTGGAGGTGGCATTCACACGGCCGCGGTGAATGTGGGAAGGCCCCGCTGGAAAGATCAGCAACTTGCCGCGTTCAGCCGGCCATGCTCGCAAAGGGCCCTCCAGCGCTCAGCTGTGAATGCAGACGCGGCCGATCGATAATCCAAGCGTTGACGCACCGCCGCCATGGAGAAAACCAACGATCAGGTGCGTTCCAAGCTGCAGGCTTTGATGCAGGCGGCAGCGAGTGATGACGCGTTGAAGCGCAAATTGCGCATGGCCACGACGGCTGGTGCGATCGCTGAAGCTGCAGCTGAGGTGGGCATCCAACTGGATCCTGCGGCTGTGGTGAAGCACTACGCCCAGGAACTGGTGAACGCGGATGACACCACCGCGGTGGAGAACTTCGATCTCTGCAGCTGGGATGCGGGCGAGTTGCTGTGGGCCATGAGCAACTGGAAGGCAGGGGCTGGGAACTAGCCCTCAGCCAAGCGCTGCAGATAGGCCGCCCTGGAACCGGCGTTAATCCAACCAGTGGCAATGGTTTTACTGGACGTGGCATTCACCCGGCCGCGGTGAATGTGGGAAGGCCCCGCTGGAAAGATCACCAACTTGCCGCGCTCCGCGGGCTCGTGATGCTCCTGCCAGTGAAACTCCGTCCCTGCCTCATCAACGCTGTCGCAGTAAAGGATCCAGGCGAGCACCCGATGCACCGGGTCGGTGGCTTCATCGCTGATCGTCCAGTCACAGTGCCACTGCTTGAACCCTTCACCGGGGGCATAGCGCTGCAGGTTGAAAATCGGCACCACAAACAGCTCCTGATCAGGGCACACCGAGCGGAACATCGGACGCTGTTTGAGGTACTGCTGCAAGCCAGCAGACACCCCGCGCACGATCACCTCAGACAGGGCATAGGCATCGGGATCGCTGCGATCAATCGCCACCAGGCTGATATCGGTCGACACCTTGGCGGGCTCATCACCGCCACCCGGCCCAAAGGCCACCCCAGGCCGTTGCAGGTCGCTGCGGCGATCAAAAAATGCCATCACTCCATCGGCCACGGCCTCAAAGCCAGCGTTGCTGTAGCGCCCGATCAAATTCACGCGCCAGCCTCCTGTGGATCCGCACCCGCAACCACCGGTGCCCAGGGAATCGCCAACACGCCCTCGAGCTGCTGCCAGCGGCTGCGATCCTCGACCACCCGCTCCAACAGACCGACTCTCGCGAGGCCTTGGGCCACCCGCTCCGACTCCAGAAGTGAGGCATCACCAGAGACCTGCGGCAACACCAGCACCTGCTGGTCAGCAGGATCGGCGAGCATCTGAAGCTCGAGATCACTCAGCTCACGTTCAAAGAAGACGCGCCGCATGCGACTGGTGAGAGGCGCCCCGAGGGCAGAGCCGAACTGTTCAAGACTGTCCCGGTCTCCGCTGAGACCACAGTTGAGTGCCAGCCAGATCATCAGCTTGGCCCAGCTGTCAACGGTCCAGAGCGGCTCGAAACTGGTCCTGTTCTGGCGGATCAGCTCCAGGATGGCGAAGTCGAACAGCGTGGCCTGCACGCGGACGGGCTCGGGAGGAGGGGAAGCAGACGTGCTCATCCCCCCATCCTGAACGAGAACGATCGGGTGATCCGCACACCAGCGCGGCTGCCCGAGGCCAATCCACAAGGCAAACTGAGGACAGTTGAAACGGTCCGATGACCCTGGATCTGAACGATCCCGAACTCGAGTTCTCGGATCTTGTCTACGCCTACCAGAGCTGGGTGATGGCAGTGATCAACGACGAGAAGCTCGACAGCGACGACCAACTGTTGAGTGACGAGATCACCGAGGACGCGCTCAACGCCATGCGCTTCCTGCCCGGCGAAGTCACGAGTGCGATCGAGACCAGCCTCGCGCGGGTCTACGACGTGGATGCGGACGAGCTGGCGATGCTGCTGTTCCCCGAAGACTGAGTCGCGTCGTTCCACCGCAATGGAGGAGTCCAGCAGCTATCTCCTCGGCACCCATGCCGACGAGCTGGAACGCCTCCGCTTCCAGAATCAGCTCTGGCAACCCACTGCGCAGGCCGCATGGACGCGGGTGGGGCTTCAGCCCGGTCAACGGGTTCTCGATGTCGGCGCCGGGCCGGGGTTCGCGGCCCAGGATCTGGCCAGGCGCGTGGGTGCCGATGGCCGGGTGCTGGGGCTCGAACGCAGCGCGGTGTACGTGGAAGCAGGCCGGCACCTCGCGGACCGCATGGCGCTGCCGCAGCTGGAGCTCCGGCCCTTTGATCTGCTCCGCGATCCCTGGCCTGAGGAGACGTTTGACCTGGGTTGGTGTCGGTGGGTGGCGATGTTCCTCTCGGACCTGGAGCCCCTGCTCAACGGCATGGAGCGCTGCCTGAGATCAGGTGGGCGCTGGCTGATCCACGAATACGTTCACTGGGATACGTTCGCGCTCCACCCCCATGGACGGGCGATCCACCGTTTCGGCCAGGCCTGCCAGCGCAGCTTCCGGGAGATCGGAGGCGATCCGGATGTGAACCGCAGGCTGCCCAGACTTCTCAACGGTCGCGGCTGGACGATCGAACACCTCAAGCCCCTGCCGGTGCTCGGCGGACCGGACTCGATGGCGGCGCAATGGATGGAGCGGTTTGTGACGGTCTACGGCCACACACTGATCCACCTGGGGCTCTGGACCACCGATGACGCCAAAGAAGCCCGCAACGAGATCGCGCAATCACGCCAAGAGCCGGGCTGCTTCTGGGTGGGACCGACGCTGCTGGAGGTCTGTGCCCGTCACCGCTGAGGCCCGAGATCAGCAGAATGACCTTCCTTGATCGCGCCTCCATGGGCTGGTCCGCCACCGACATCCCTGACCAGCACGGTCGGATCGCCTTGATCACCGGTGCCAGCAGCGGACTCGGCCTGGAATCGGCGCGTGCCCTGAAGCGGGCCGGCGCCACGGTGGTCCTGGCCTGCCGGAGCCCCCGCAAGGCGGAATCGGCTCGGCGGGAGCTGCTGCAGGACAGCAGTGGTGGCGCTGTCGACCTCGTGGATCTCGACCTGTCGGACCTGCAAAGCGTGCAGAACTGCGCAGAAACGGTTCAGCGCCGCTACGGGCGGCTCAACCTGCTGCTGAACAATGCAGGCGTGATGGCCCCACCGCGGCTGTTGAGCAGGCAGGGATTTGAACTCCAGTGGGCCACCAACCATCTGGGCCATATGGCACTGACAACTGACCTGCTACCCCTGATGGAGGGGCGCGCGGACGCCAGGGTCGTCACGGTCACATCCGGCGCCCAGTACTTCGGACGCATCGCCTGGGAGGACCCCAACGGCAACCACCGTTACGACCGCTGGAAGGCCTACAGCCAGAGCAAACTCGCCAACGTGATGTTCGCCCTGGAACTCGATCAGCGACTCCGGAAGCGCGGCAGCACCATCCGTTCCCTGGCGGCCCATCCGGGACTGGCACGCACCAACCTCCAACCGGCGTCAGTCGCCGCCAATGGGTCCTGGCTCGAATCGGTCGCCTACCGGATGATGGATCCGCTCTTCCAGAGCGCTGCCATGGGTGCCCTGCCGCAACTCCATGCGGCCACAGCATCCTCCGCGCAGGGAGGGGAGCACTACGGTCCCGGTGCCTTCGGAGGCCTCAGGGGGGAACCCCGTCTCCAGCCGGTTGCTGCTGCCGCCAGAGATGGGGACCAACGGGAACGTCTGTGGAACCTCAGCGAAACGTCGCTCCGGGAAGCAGCAGTCCAAGACAAGCCACACCGATCAAGGGACCGGGCGGGAGATTGAGCGCGAGGGCGAGCCCGAAGCCGGCACCACTGAGGACAAGTCCGAGAAAGGACGCACGAACCATGGCCGCGCGCAGACTGGAGACCCGCTGCAAACCAGGGAGCACAGGGGCACACAGCAGCGCAATCACGAGCACCACACCCACGGCCGCCATGGCACTCACCACCACCAGGGCCGTGACCACAGCCAGCGATAGCCGCAGCCCGCGCACGGGCAGACCGATCGCCGCGGCACCGTCAGGATCAACGCCCAGAAACACGAGATTGCGGTAGGACACGGCCACGAGAACCAGCAGGGCCGCCGCGGCCAGAAGGGTGCGGAGCAGATCACCACCGCCCACCGCCAGAAGGTCACCGAACAGCACCGCCTCCAGATCAAGCCTCAGGTTCAGCAGCGGTATCAGCAGCACACCAAACCCCAGGAAGCCGGCCAGCACCGTGTTGATCACCGCGTCGTGACTGCGACCGTCGCGGCGCTGAAGGCGCTCCGCCAACAGGGCGCCGAGCACACCACTCACCACACCGCCCAGGGCTGGATCGAGGCCCAGGGCCAGGGCCAGCGCCAGACCTGGGAGAACCGCATGGGAAATCAGATTCGCCTGCAGCAGGCGGCCCTGGGTGACGAGCAACGTGCCGGTGGCCGGGCAGAGCATGCCTACCAGCAATGCCATCAGCAGAGGCAGGAGCCACCAGGGCATCAGCTCAGCCACAGCAGTGATTGCCCACATCGGTCAGCGCATTGAGCGCATGGCGCACCTCCGACGGTGTGCCATCGGCCTGCACCCGACGATCCAGAACGATGACGCGGTCATAGGCATCGAGAGCATCACCCCAGTCGTGACTGCTCACGAGCAGGCTGTAACCGGCATCCGCAAGCTGTCGCATCAGTTGCAGCAGCTGCTCACGCGAGGGCGGGTCAATCGCTGCACAAGGCTCATCCAGCAGCAGCACCCGCGCAGGCTGCATCAGCGCCCTGGCCAGCAGGGTGCGTTGCTGCTGGCCACCTGACAAGGCATCAAGACGCCTGGCCGCAAGGGGAATCAGGCCAACCCGCTGCAGAACCGCATCCACTTCACAGCAAGCAGAACGTGCACCAGGCGGCTGCCCAAGCATCACCATCTCGCGGACGGTGATGGGGAACGACCAGTCGATGCGCCCCCGCTGTGGCATCAGGGCGACGCGGGCACGGCAGGTCCGGATCGGCTGTTGCCCCAGCCACACGCCACCGGCCTGCGGCATGAGCTGACCCTGCAGAAGGTGCAGCAAGGTGGATTTGCCAGCGCCGTTCGAGCCGACCAGGGCCGTCAGTGACCCTGGAGCCAGCGACAGACTCACATCCTCAAGCGCAGGCTTGTCGTCGTAGGCGTACACAAGCCCCTGAGCGTGAAGCGGATCGGAGAGCGGCATCAGCCGGGGCCTGTGCGGCGTGACTCTCACATTGTGTCTTGAAAAGTGGGCGATACTGGGATCGAACCAGTGACAATCTCCTTGTAAGGGAGGTGCTCTACCGCTGAGCTAATCGCCCGAGGCCTTCATTTTGCCTGAGAGCCATGGCCTGTGGGCGCGACCATGACCGCGGAACCCTTCTGGCCTCGGTGCCCTTCGCGATCCTGCTGTTGCCCCTGGTCGGGCTGGGCAGTGCCCTGATCGGTGCCGCAGCCTTCTGCCTGGGGGGGCTCTGGCTCTCCCCCGACCTTGACACTCTCTCCCGTCCCCTGAGGCGCTGGGGGCCACTGCAACTGATCTGGTGGCCTTACCGATGCCTGATCCCGCATCGGTCGCTGCTCTCACACGGGCCATTCATCGGCATGGGGCTGCGGCTGGCATGGCTGCTGACCTGCACGCTGCTGACATGGCTGCTGATCAGCCCACTGAGTGCGGTGATCCCCGGCCTGATCCTGCCGGACCCGGGCCAGATCCTCAGAGGAATCATCAGGACGCTCGAACGGCATCCTGAATCCGCACTGGCAGGACTGCTCGGGCTCGAAGCCAGTGTGTGGCTTCATCTGATCCTGGATGGCGATCCCCTCCCCGCGGAGTGGAGCCGGCGGCGGCGGCAGTGAGAGGCTCGTGGCGTACGCATCGGGTCGGCTTCGCCATGACAGACGGCATCACGTCAATCCCTCAGGAGCCGGATCCCCTGCGACAACTGGAAGCCGTGGTGGCAAAACTGCGTGATCCCGCCGAAGGCTGCCCCTGGGATCTGGAACAGACCCACCAATCCCTGGTGCCCTACGTGCTGGAGGAAGCCCATGAGGTCGCCGATGCCATTCGCCATGGCGATGACAGCCATCTCAAGGAAGAGCTCGGTGATCTGCTGCTGCAGGTGGTGCTGCATGCGCGCATCGCCGCCGAAGACAAACGCTTTGATCTCAATGACGTGGCGGAAGCGATCAGCGACAAATTGATCCGCCGGCACCCCCACGTCTTCGCTGACGCCGAAGCCAGCGACAGCGAGGCGGTACGCCGAAGCTGGGAAGCGATCAAAGCCGCGGAAAAGGGGGCACAAACGCCATCCGCCAGCCCGCTGAGCGACCAGCTGGCCGGCAAGGTGCGCGGTCAGCCCGCCCTGGCGGGAGCCATGACCATCTCCAGGAAAGCCGCCAAAGCCGGCTTCGAATGGGATGACATGGCGGGGGTATGGGAGAAGGTGCACGAGGAACTTGATGAGCTCAAAGAGGCTGTGGCCTCGGGCGACAAGGCCCACGCCCAGGAAGAACTGGGTGACGTCCTGTTCACCCTGGTGAACGTGGCGCGCTGGTGCGGGATCGAGCCGGAATCTGGCCTGGCGGGCACGAACCAGCGTTTTCTGGATCGTTTCTCACGCGTGGAAGCAGCCCTGGGCGGCAACCTGCAGGGCCGCAGCATCAAGGAGCTCGAGGGCCTTTGGCAGAAGGCCAAGGCCGCGATCCGACGTGAACAGGGCCAGGGGAACGCGAGCGTGCCTTCCGCCACGACAGCCACCCCCATCAGTCCTCAGTCGACGGTCGCTGACGACGCGACTGTTTGAGAGCACTGCGACGCCCCTTGGCCTCCAGGCGTCGCCGCACAGCTGCACGGCCCGGCCGGGTGGGTTTGCGCTGCGGCGGTGGCGGCTTCAACCCGTCCCGCAACAGATCAGCCAGCCGCGCCATCGCTCGCTGACGGTTTTGCCACTGGGACCGTTCCTCTGCCGCCACCACTCGCAGACAGCCATCCACGATCCGCTGGGCCAGCACCTCCTGCAGACGGCGGCGTCGAAAAGGCCCCAGCACCCTGGAACGCGCCAGATCAAACACCAACTCCACCCGGGAATCGGTGGTGTTGACACCCTGGCCTCCTGGACCGGAGGCACGCGAGAAGCGCCACTGCAATTCAGCAGCAGGAATCACCAGCCGGTCATTGACAGTGAGGTCCTGAACCATGGGTCCACCCTGCCAGCTTCAGCCGAGAGCCCCAGGGTGACCGACACGCCATCGGCGCTGCCAAAACCGACACAGCACAATCGGACTACCACATGTAGTGTTCAACGGTGTTGTCTCGTCCATCTGTGGTGCTCAAGCTCCTGGCACTGGTGCTGATCAGCCTGCAGACCTGGACCATCTATGAAGCCAGGCAGGCGAACGCGGATATTGAAATGACCCATGAAGGCGTGAAGCGCCAGCTGACGCCGGGCTGGTGATCACCGCCGGATCGGCGCTGGCCTTAGCTGGAGTCACTCAACATCTGACCTGCCAGCCATGACCACTCCACGCCAACCTGGCGGAGACTGGATCGATGAGCACCACAACGGGGTGCGCTACGGCCTTGAGGGCCGGGTGCTCGTGGAGGAACAGAGTCCGTTCCAATCGATCAAGGTGATCGAGAGCGAGCGTTACGGCAAAGGCCTGCTGCTTGACGGCTGCTGGATGACAGCCGAACACCAGGAGCGTCATTACCACGAGTCACTGGTGCATCCGGCGCTCTGCTCCGCCGCGTCGATTGAACGGGTGCTGGTGATCGGCGGGGGCGATGGCGGCACGGCGCGGGAATGCCTCCGCCATTCAGGCGTCCAGCACCTCGACATGGTCGAAATCGACGGCCGTGTGGTGGAGCTCAGCCAAGACCATCTGGCCAGCATTGGGGGCAACTGCTGGAGCGATCCCCGCTTCCACCTGCATGTGGGCGACGGCATCGCCTGGGCGGCTGAGGCAGCTGAAGCGTCCTATGACGTGGTGCTGGTGGATGGGTCCGATCCCGCAGGGCCCGCCGAAGGTCTGTTCAACCGCGCCTTCTTCAGCCATTGCCGGCGGATTCTCAAGCCTGGAGGTGTCTTTGCCACCCAGAGCGAATCCCCTGAAGCCTTTCGAGAGGTGCATCTCGCCATGGTGAGGTTGATCCGGGAGCTGTTCGGCCATGCCGACCCGCTCTACGGCTGGGTGCCGATGTACCCGAGCGGCTGGTGGAGCTGGACCTTCGCCGCATGCGATGGACCTCGCTACCGCCAACCACTGCCTGAGCGAGCCGCGGCCATCGCAGCTGGATGCGAGATCTGGAGCCCGCGCTGGCAACGGGGCGCCTTTGATGCCGTGCCTGCCTTCGTGGAACGGGAGCTGAACGCATGAGCACCCCAACCATCGACCTCGACCAAGTCTTCGACCGCGAAGGCGCCATCTTCATGGGGGCCAGACGAGATCCGAGCGGCTGCCACGTGGGGTTGTTCGGCGTCCCCTACGACGGCACCACCTCATTTCGCCCTGGCACCCGCTTCGGACCGGCGGCGGTTCGTGACGTGAGCAATGGCCTGGAGAGCTACTGCCCGCAACTTCAGATGGATCTCGAGGATCTGGCCTATGCAGACCTCGGAGCCGTCGACATTCCCTTCGGGGCCCCGGAGCCGGTGGTCGACGCCGTACGCCAGGCCACACATCGCGTTCTCAACCTGGGACTCAAACCACTGATGCTGGGTGGTGAGCATTCCATCAGCAGCGGTGCCGTCGGCGCCGTTGCTGAACAACATCCCGACCTCGTGCTCCTGCAGCTCGATGCCCATGCCGATCTTCGCGACAGCTGGCTTGGCGCCCACCACAGCCACGCCTGCGCCATGCGCCGCTGTCTGGAGGTTCTGCCCAGCGGTCAGCTGCTGCAACTGGCCATTCGCAGCGGCACCCGCACGGAGTTCGAGGAGCTGAGGCAGACCAGGCGCCTGATCCCGCATCAACCGGACCAGGACGGATCCACGCTGGCCGCCACGCTTGCTGCAGCGCTGGCTCCCCATCAGGGACAACCCATTTATCTCACCGTGGATCTTGACTGGTTCGATCCAGCCGTGATGCCGGGCACGGGCACACCTGAACCTGGCGGCTTTCTCTGGCCCCACTTCGCAGCCGTGATCGACGTGCTCCGGACGCATCGACTGGTGGGAGCTGATGTCGTGGAACTGGCACCTCAGCTGGATTCGTCAGGCATCAGCAGCGTGCTGGCGAGCAAGGTGACCCGCAGCCTGCTGATGTTGCTTCACCCCAGCCCTCTCTCCTGATCAGTAGTAGTGACGAGAGGCCAGGCGCTGTTCCCGCAGTCGCGCATGCTGCCGCTCCAGCAGTTCAAGCACGATCGTTGGGTGGCGAAGGATCAACTCCATGAATTGCTGTCTCGGAAGGCGGACAACCGACACAGGGGTCAACGCTCGCGCGTTTTGGCGGTGACACTGGGCTGGTGACGCCAGATCCTCGTAACTCAGGATGTCGCCGGGGGCGAAACGGAGCCTGCCGGGCTCACCCTCAAGGCTCAACTCGACGAACCCTTCCTGGACGCCGTACAGAAAGTCGACAGGGTCACCGGCTCTGAACACAAAGCCTCCGGTGGGCACCGTCACCCGTTCACCGAAGCGCTGATCGTCAAACAGCTCAACAGGGGTGGGGAGAGTGCTGGTCGTCAAAAGGAATGACAGGAATCGTGCATTTCCTGTCATTTTCCCGTCCATCAAGACCAGACCCTAGTAACAACGACGACCACAAAAGAAGGCTTAGGAGAAAATTAACTTCAGATCACAACGCACTGGACGTCTGACTGGATTGCCGTGTGGTCAGCCCTGAAATCCACCAATCCCGCCGGACCGCCCATTCGAACCCAGCTCCAACTGACGCCCACTCGGAGGCAACCCCTGCTCACTGCTGAGCAGATCAGGCAACGCCGGTGCTTTCGCGGTCCAGTGCGGGCACCAGGCGACATGCACCAGCTCCCCGTGGAGCGACAGACGCCGCAACCGGCACCAACCCATGCGCGAGCCACCCCCACCGGCAGCGGAGGCCGTGCAATGTCGACAGCTGTGACAACAGGCCTCCGGCAAGGCGCAATGGGTTGAGGACGCTCAAGGTAAGAACGGTGTTCGCGATGAACCACGGGAGCAGCAAAATCTGCGTCTTTGCTTCATTTCCCGGGACAACCCAGGGGGATCCATAGGATTTGAGCCATCTGGCAGGCGCCCTTTGACCGATCTCAAGCGCACACCTCTGCACGGGCTCTGCTGCCAGAGCGGCGGGCGCATGGTGCCGTTTGCCGGCTGGGAGATGGCCGTTCAGTTTTCAGGTCTGATCGCTGAACACACGGCGGTGCGGACCGGCGTCGGAGTCTTCGACATCTCCCACATGGGTGTGGTGAGGCTGAGCGGTCCCAATCCGAAGGACGCCCTGCAGCAACTGGTGCCCACGGACCTGCACCGCATCGGCCCGGGCCAGGCCTGCTACACAGTGCTGCTGAACGAAAGCGGCGGGATCCTCGACGATCTGATCGTCTACGACATGGGATCGAACGCCCTGCTCGCCGTCATCAACGCGGCCTGCGCCGACCGTGACCGGGCCTGGCTGGACCAGCGACTGAGCGGGCAGGACATCACGATCAGCGATGCGAAAGCCGACGGCGTCCTTTTGGCTCTGCAGGGTCCCGAAGCCCAGGTCGTGCTGGAGCGCATCGGCCACGTCGACCTGTCCGAGCTGCCCCGGTTCGGCCACCGGACGCTGAAGCTCCCGGATGACGGCAGCAACGTCCTGGTGGCACGCACGGGCTACACCGGCGAAGACGGCTTCGAGCTCCTGCTCGATCGTGAAGCGGGATGCCGGCTCTGGAGTCGACTGCTCAATGAAGGTGTCACACCCTGCGGGCTGGGCGCACGGGACAGTCTCAGGCTGGAGGCGGCCATGCATCTCTACGGCCAGGACATGGACACCACCACAAGCCCGTTTGAAGCCGGTCTGGGCTGGCTTGTGCATCTGGAAAATCCCGTGCCTTTCGTCGGTCGTGACGCCCTCGAGCGCGAGGTGAACCAGGGCAGCGCCCGTCGTCTGGTCGGACTGCGTCTCGAGGGTCGGGCGATTCCGCGGCATGACTATCCAATCCTCCAGGGAGGGCAGGTGGTGGGCAAGGTGAGCAGCGGCAGCTGGTCACCCTGCCTGCAGGCCGGGATCGGCCTGGGATACGTCCCCAGCGCCCTGGCCAAGCTGGGCACGGAACTGCAGGTGGAGATCCGCGGCACCTGCCACCCCGCCACCGTTGTGAAGCGCCCCTTCTATCGGCGACAGGCCTGAACCGGCCTGGACGGCCCCTGTGGGAAACTCGCTTCTCATTACCTCTCGACGGCTCCCATGCGCAGCAACGGATGTGGCGACCTGCGCACAGAGCAGATCGACGAGCAGGTGAAGCTCTGCGGCTGGGTGGATCGACGCAGAGACCACGGCGGCGTGATTTTCATCGACCTCCGGGACCGCTCGGGCACGGTGCAGATCACCGTCGATCCGGATCTCGGCGCTGAAGCCTTCGCTGTCGCTGAACACCTGCGCAGCGAAACCGTGCTGCAGGTCAGCGGCACGGTGCGCGCCAGGCCCGGGGAATCCCTGAACGAGCGGTTGGCCACCGGTGCGGTGGAGGTGCTGGCCAGCACCATCACCGTGCTCAACGGCGTGAAAGGCAATCTGCCCTTCCCGGTGTCGATCCACGACGAGGAGAACACCCGCGAGGAGTTGCGCCTGCGTCACCGCTACCTGGATCTGCGCCGCAAGCGCATGAACGACAACCTGCGCCTGCGGGCCCAGACGATCCAGACCGCCCGACGCTTCCTGGAAGATGAAGGCTTCATCGAGGTGGAAACCCCGGTCCTCACCCGGTCCACACCGGAAGGCGCCCGCGACTACATCCTTCCCAGCCGCGTCTGCGGCGGTGAATGGTTCGCCCTGCCCCAGTCGCCCCAGCTGTTCAAGCAGCTGCTGATGGTGGGTGGCATCGAGAAGTACTACCAGGTGGCACGCTGCTTCCGCGATGAAGATCTGCGCGCCGATCGACAGCCGGAATTCACCCAGCTGGACATGGAAATGAGCTTCATGGGCCAGGAGGAGATCCTCGATCTGAACGAGCGGCTGATCTGCTCGATCTGGAAGACGGTGAAGGGCATCGAGCTGCCGCGCCCCTTCCCGCGCATGACCTGGCACGACGCCATGGAGCGCTACGGCACGGATCGACCCGACACCCGCTACGGCATGGAGCTCTCCAACGTGAGCGACATCGTCAAGGACATGGGCTTCAAGGTGTTCAGCGGCGCCGTGAAGAGCGGCGGGTCGGTGAAATGCATCGCGGTGCCGGGCGGCAACGACGCCGTCTCCAACGTGCGCATCAAACCCGGTGGTGATGTGTTCAGTGAGGCACAGCAGGCCGGCGCCGGTGGTCTGGCCTTCATCCGCGTGCGTGACGGCGGTGAGATCGACACGATCGGCGCCATCAAGGACAACCTCAGCGAGGAGCAGAAAGCCGAACTTCTGGCCCGCACCGGTGCCGAGCCCGGCACCCTGATCCTGTTCGGGGCCGGCGACACGGCCACGGTGAACAAGGCCCTCGACCGGGTCCGCCAGTACCTGGCCAGAGAACTGGGCATGGTGAAGCCGGACCGGGAGAACGATCAGTGGAACTTCCTCTGGGTGGTTGATTTCCCGATGTTCGAGTTCAACAGCGACGAGAACCGCTACGAGGCGCTGCACCATCCGTTCTGCGCCCCCAACACAACAGATCTGGGAGCTGACCCGGCGCAATGGGCGGACACGCTGCCCGGCGCCCGTGCCCAGGCCTACGACCTGGTGCTCAACGGTCTCGAACTGGGGGGAGGATCCCTGCGCATCCACGACTCCGACCTGCAGCGTCAGGTGCTGCAGACCGTGGGTCTACCCCTCGAGGCCGCCCAGGAGCAGTTCGGCTTCCTGATCGAAGCCCTCGACATGGGCGCGCCTCCGCATGGTGGCCTGGCCTTCGGCCTGGATCGGATGGTGATGCTGCTGGCAGGGGAGGAATCGATCCGCGACACGATCGCCTTCCCCAAAACCCAGCAGGCCCGATGCCTGATGACAGCGGCTCCCGCCGGGGTGGCCGATCAGCAGCTCAGTGATCTCCATGTCGCCAGCACCTGGGTTGATCCCAAAGCGGATGAGGAGATCTGAGGCCCGGACCCCCGAACCGAAATAGTTTCCGTGCATTCCCACCGTGATTCCCTTCGGAGCTGAACCCTGAAGGGAGTTCCCTGAGCACGCCCTTTGGCCAGCGGTTCGCGATCGACGGGTCCCACCCGTGTCCGCACCGGCAGCGGCAATGACCTCCTGCGGCTGTACCTGCAGGACATCGGCCGGGTCGATCTGCTGACCAATGAAGAGGAAGTGCTGCTCGCCCGCCTCGTTCAGCAGCGGGAAGCCCTTCTGGAGGAGGAGCGCTCACTGGCCAGTGAGCACCCCTCGGTGAAGCGCCTGCTCGAGCTGGAACAGCTTCAGCAGCGGGAAGCCAATCATGTCTGCCACTGGCCCACGAAACAGGAGTGGGCCAGGGCTGCCGGTCTCACGCCCCAGGAACTGACCACGGTGCTGCGCGAGGGCTACGGGATCTGGTCGGACCACAGCGCTTTGGAGAGTGCGGAACTGCAGAAGCGGTTGCGCGACGGCCGCCGGGCCCGTGACCGGATGATCCAGGCCAATCTGCGTCTGGTGGTCACGGTGGCCAAGAAATATCAGCAACGCGGCATGGAGCTGCTGGATCTGGTGCAGGAAGGCACACTCGGCCTGGAACGGGCCGTGGAGAAGTTCGACCCCACCAGGGGATTCCGGTTCAGCACCTACGCCTACTGGTGGATCCGGCAGGGAATCACCCGGGCCATCGCCACCCAGAGCCGCACGATCCGACTGCCGGTGCATGTCACCGAGAAACTCAACCGGATCAAGAAGGTGCAGCAGGAAATCGCCACCAACGAGGGAAGAATCGCCTCCCTCAGTGATCTGTCGCGGGAGCTGGGGGTGAGTGAGGAAACCGTGCGCCTCACCCTGATGCGAGTGCCCCGATCGGTCTCCCTCGAGACCCGGGTCGGCAAGGACCAGGACACCCAGCTGGGCGACCTCCTGGAAGACGGCAATGCCACGCCTGAACAGACCCTGACCAAGGACTCCCTGCACAACGATCTGGAGACCCTGCTGAGCGAACTGACCACGCGCGAAGCGGACGTGATCCGCCTCCGGTTCGGCCTGGAGGATGACATTCCTCGCACACTGGCTGAGATCGGCGACAGCATGGGCCTGTCACGGGAGCGGGTGCGCCAGATCGAAACCCGCGCCTTGCTGAAGCTGAGACAACCGCAGCGCCGCAGCAAGGTCCGTGACTACATCCTTGGCCTGGAAAGCTGAACACCATGACCACCTCTTCCACCATCGACATCGGCATCCCCTCCGAGCAGCGTGAGGCCATCGCCGAAGGGCTGTCCCGACTGCTGGCGGACACCTTCGTGCTCTACGGAAAGACCCACGGTTTTCACTGGAACGTGACCGGGCCGATGTTCAACACCCTCCATCTGATGTTCATGGAGCAGTACACGGAACTCTGGAACGCTCTGGATGAAATCGCCGAACGCATCCGGGCCCTGGGGCTCCTGGCTCCCCACGGCGGCAGAACCCTGGCGGACCTGGCCTCGATCGAGGAAGCCAAACTTCAACCCGCGGCCCTGGAGATGGTGCAGGAACTGGTGAGCGGCCATGAAGCCGTCGCCCGCACGGCACGCAGCATCTTCACCTTGGCCGAAGCCGCCGGTGATGAACCCACCGCTGACCTGCTCACGCAGCGCTTGCAGATTCATGAAAAGACCGCCTGGATGCTGCGCAGCCTTCTCGAGGGCTGATCCGCCCTGCACCGGTCGGATTCAGGGTCCTTTCGGGCACTCGGTACATTGAAGAGTCGCCCGGGGATTTATGGCCAAATTCGTCTTCGTCACTGGTGGCGTGGTCTCCAGCATCGGGAAGGGGATTGTGGCCGCAAGCCTCGGACGGCTGCTCAAATCCAGGGGCTACAGCGTCTCGATCCTGAAGCTGGATCCCTACCTCAATGTGGATCCGGGAACGATGAGTCCCTTCCAGCATGGTGAGGTCTTCGTCACCGAAGACGGGGCTGAGACCGACCTCGATCTGGGCCACTACGAACGCTTCACCGACACGGCGATGTCACGCCTGAACAGCGTGACCACGGGGTCGATCTACCAGGCCGTGATCAACAAGGAGCGACGCGGCGACTACAACGGCGGCACGGTGCAGGTGATCCCCCACATCACCGGTGAGATCCGCGACCGCATCCACCGGGTGGCCGCCAACAGCGGTGCCGATGTGGTGATCACCGAAATCGGAGGCACCGTCGGTGACATTGAATCCCTGCCCTTCCTCGAAGCCATCCGTGAATTCCGGGGTGATGTGGGACGCAGCGATCTCGCCTACATCCATGTCACGTTGCTGCCCTACATCGGCACCTCGGGCGAGCTCAAGACCAAGCCGACCCAGCACTCGGTCAAGGAACTGCGGTCCATCGGGATCCAGCCGGATGTGCTCGTCTGCCGAAGCGACCGGGAGATCAGCGATGAGCTGAAACGCAAGATCGGCGGTTTCTGCGGTGTGCCCCAGAGAGCGGTGATCCCATCCCTGGATGCCGACAGCATCTACGCCGTTCCACTGACGCTGGAGGACGAGGGCCTCTGCCGGGAGGTCCTGGATGTGCTGCAGCTGCAGGACCACGACAGCGACATGGCCCGTTGGGCACAGCTGGTGCACAAACTGCGCAATCCGGGTCCCACCGTGAAGGTGGCGCTGGTCGGCAAGTACGTGCAGCTCAATGACGCGTATCTCTCCGTCGTTGAAGCCCTGCGCCACGCCTGTCTGGCCCAGGATGCCTCCCTGGATCTGCATTGGATCTGCGCGGAACAGATCGAAACCGATGGGGCCGATGCCTTGCTCAAGGGCATGGATGCCGTGGTGGTCCCCGGGGGTTTCGGCAACCGAGGGGTCGACGGCAAGGTGGCCGCAATCCGCTGGGCCCGCGAACAGCGCGTTCCCTTCCTCGGCCTCTGCCTCGGAATGCAGACTGCGGTGATCGAATGGGCCCGCAATCAGGCAGGGCTCACTGGAGCCTCCAGCGCCGAACTCGATCCTGAGACCCAGCATCCGGTGATCCACCTGCTGCCTGAGCAGCAGGATGTGGTCGACCTGGGCGGCACCATGCGACTCGGGGTGTATCCCTGCCGGATTGCTGAGGGCTCGATGGCCGAGCGGCTTTATGCCGACGCGGTGGTGTACGAGCGGCATCGTCACCGCTACGAGTTCAACAATGCCTACCGCAATCTGTTCCTGGAATCCGGCTACCGCATCAGCGGCACCTCCCCTGACGGCCGCCTGGTGGAGTTGATCGAACTGCCCAGCCATCCCTTCTTCACCGCCTGCCAGTACCACCCCGAGTTCCTGTCCCGTCCCGGTGCCCCCCATCCCTTGTTCAGGGGCCTGATCGAAGCCGCTCAGCAACGCCTGCCGGCGAGCCCCAGCGAAGCGCTGCGGCAATCGTCGGGCCAGGCCCCTGCAAGCAGCAGCCTTTGAGCCAGCAACTTCCGGTCGTCGAAACATTCCATTCCCTGCAGGGGGAAGGCATCCATGCAGGACGCAGTGCCTTCTTCATCCGGTTGGCGGGCTGCACGGTCGGTTGCAGCTGGTGTGACACCAAACACTCCTGGCCAGCCGAGTCACATCCGCTGCAAAGCGTGGACGAACTCGCCGCAGCCACCGCCGTCGCGCAGCACGCCGGCGCGGCCTTCGTGGTGATCACCGGTGGTGAACCTCTGCACCACGATCTGAATGCACTGACATCGGCCGTGCGGGAAGCCAGCAACCTTCCCGTGCACATCGAGACCAGCGGCGTGGATCCCCTCACGGGCTCCCCTGACTGGATCACCCTCTCCCCGAAACGCCACAGCCCGCCGCGCAGCGATGTGCTGGCGACCTGCCATGAACTCAAGGTGGTGGTGCATGAACCCGATGACCTGCTCTTCGCGGATGTGGCCGCATCCCAGGCGCCGCAAGCGACCTGGTTGCTGCAACCGGGATGGCAGAGCGACGAGGGCCGGACACTGGCGATCGACTACATCCGCAGCCATCCCCGCTGGCGTCTCAGCCTCCAGAGCCATAAATGGCTGCAGGTGCGCTGAAGACAGCGAACCGGAAGGCTGGATGCAATCCAGAGCCGAACACCCCATGGCCTTGCCCATGACGGCAACAGAATGACGACCATGACCGACTCAACCGCGATCGCCCTGCTCTCCGGCGGCCTCGATTCCGCCACCGCTGCGGCACTGGCCGTGGAGGCAGGCGACCGGGTGATCGGCCTTTCCTTTGACTACGGGCAGCGCCATCGCCGTGAACTGGAGGCTGCAGCAGCCCTGGCCTCACGCCTCGGACTGGTGGAGCACCATGTCATCCAGGTGAATCTGGCCAGCTGGGGGGGATCCTCCCTCACGGATGCGGCCCAGGCCATTCCCGTCGGCGGTGTCGAGGAGGGGGTCATCCCCAGCACCTATGTTCCCGGTCGGAACACCGTCTTCATCAGTCTCGGGCTCAGCCTTGCAGAAGCCCGTGACGCCCACAGGATCGTGCTCGGCGTCAACGCGGTGGACTACTCCGGCTATCCCGATTGCAGGCCCGACTATCTGGAGGCCTTCCAGACGCTGGCCGATCTGAGCAGCAAGGTCGGGCGCGAGGGCCGCGGCCCTCAGCTGTGGGCACCGCTGGTGACCTGGAGCAAGCAGCGCATCGTGGAGGAAGCGTTGCGGCTGAATGTTCCGATCGCCGAAACCTGGAGCTGCTACAGCGGAGGAGAGCGGCCATGCGGCGTCTGCGACAGCTGCCGGATTCGCGACGATGCCCTCAGGGCCGCGGGTCGGCCTGAACTCTGCAGCCCCGGCCCATGATGCCGTCCTCATCCGTGCCTGCACCGCAGCGGGGCATCGGCCCGACCTTCCGCCGGGCACAGCCGTGGATGGAGCCGGCCTGGTTGGCGCAGGCTCTGGCATCACGCTGGGGCGAAGCCGGATTGATCTGGCTCGATGGCGATGGCAGTGATCTGGGCCGCTGGATCACACTGGCCGTTGACCCTGTGGAGCAGCACTGCTGCAGAGGTCTGCCTGGAGAGCCCGGCGCAACCAATCCATTCGAACGCCTGCGGCAGCTCGCGCCAGGGCACTGGACTGGATGGCTGAGCTATGACGCGGCCGCCTGGACGGAACCGCACAACCCCTGGCGGACCGATGCGATGGCAAGCCTGTGGATCGCCCGGCACGATCCTGTGCTGCGGTTCGATCTTCAGGAGCGGCGCCTCTGGCTCGAGGGGAACGACACGCAACGCTGCATGGCGATGCAGACGTGGCTCGAAACACTGACGCAGCAAGGAGAACCGGCACAGCCGACGGACCAGACAGCGTTCAACACGCGCTGGTGTCGCCACAGCAGTCGCGACGACTTCGCGGCCGGCGTGGAGCGTCTGCGGGCCTTGATCGCCAGCGGAGATCTGTTTCAGGCCAACCTCACCGCCTGCGCCGGCAGTCCCATCGGGGCCTCGATCAGCAGCCTTGCGCTGTTCCAGCGGCTGCGACGCCGCTGTCCAGCACCCTTTGCCGGTCTGGTGGTGGCCGCCGGTGAGGCGCAAGGGGAGGCCTTGCTGTCCACCTCACCGGAACGGTTTCTTGCCGTCACGCCGGCGGGACAGGTGGAGACCAGGCCGATCAAGGGGACCCGACCGCGGGCATCCACGCCTGACCTGGATGCCGCCAACGCCGCAGAACTGGTGTGCAGCAGCAAGGATCGTGCCGAGAACGTGATGATCGTCGATCTGCTCCGCAATGATCTTGGACGGGTGTGTGTTCCAGGCTCCGTGCAGGTGCCTCAACTCGTGGGTCTGGAGAGTTACGCCCGGGTGCATCACCTCACCTCCGTGGTGACCGGACAGCTTCGTGACGGTCTGACCTGGGTCGACCTGCTGGAGGCGAGCTGGCCCGGGGGCTCCATCAGCGGGGCTCCGAAGCTCCGCGCCTGCCAGCGCATCGCCGAGCTGGAGCCCACAGGGCGGGGGCCCTACTGCGGCTCACTGCTGCGACTTGACTGGGATGGCCGCTTCGACAGCAACATCCTGATCCGCACGGTCCTGCGCAGGAACGGCAGCCTGCGGGTGCATGCGGGCTGCGGCATCGTTGCCGACTCCGACCCCGAAGCCGAGGCTGACGAACTCGACTGGAAGCTGTTGCCTCTCCTGGAGGCCCTGGCATGAAGGGCACGGTTGCCTGGCTCGACGGACGCTGGGGCACGCCGACAGGCCTGGCCATACCCCTGAGCGACCGCGGGCTTCAACTCGCCGATGGAGTCTTCGAAACTGTTCTGATCCATGCCGGACGCCCCCAGCTGCTCGACGCCCATCACAGCCGCTGGTGTGAAGGGGCTGCTCTGTTGGGCATGGCAGAACCCCCATCCATCCGCAGCCTGGAGCCGCTGATCAAGGACGCCTGCCGCCGCGCTGAACTCAGCAACGGCAGCGGCGCCTTGCGCCTGAACTGGAGCCGGGACGGCGCCGAAGCCCGGGGCATTCAAGTGCCGAAAGGCGATCCGGACCCTTCACAGCACCGCTTCTGGCTCACCCTCAGCCCGCACACACCAAGCTTCAGCGCTGTGCACGCCTGGATCAGTCGCCATGAGCGACGCAACGCCACCAGCCGACTGAGCCGTTGCAAGACCTTCGCCTACGGCCAGGCGATCCAGGCCCGCAGGGAAGCACGCGAGAACAGCGCCGAGGAGGCACTGCTTCTCAGCACCACAGGAGAACTGTGCTGTGCCAGCACCGCCAACCTGCTGGTGCAACGCCGGGGTGAATGGCTCACCCCACCCCTGAGCAGCGGCTGTCTTCCGGGGATCATGCGCCAGCAGATGCTCAACCTCCGCCTTGCCAGGGAAGAGCATCTCGGGCCGTACCCGGAGCGATCCGATCAGTGGCTCCTCATCAACAGCCTCGACTGCCGCGTGGTGAGAAGCGTGAACGGACAAGTCCTCAATGCAGGTGTGGATGCGGCCGATCTCTGGAGACGCCTCCTCGCAAAAGGCACGCCTCCAGAACAGGGCTGACGCACTCAGACACTGAGGAACTGATCGACAACGGACTGACTGAGATCCGTGGTCGGACCGCTGGCCACAATGCCGCCACGCTGCATCGCGTAGTACCGATCCGCCTGGCGGACGAAGTGCAGGTGCTGTTCCACCAGCAGAACACCGATGCCGGTCTCGGCGATGATCCGCCGCACCGCAGCCTCGATGTCCTGCACGATGTTCGGCTGAATCCCCTCGGTCGGTTCATCCAGCAACAGCAGCTTGGGCTGACCCAGCAGGGCCCGGGCGATGGCCAGCTGCTGCTGCTGGCCGCCACTGAGATCACCGCCTTTGCGAGGCAGGAACTCGTACAGGATCGGGAACAACTCGAAAACGAAAGGATCAAGGCGTCGGTTACGGCCCAGACCTCCCGGGAGCGCCTCCATGCCCAGCATCAGGTTCTCCTCAACAGTGAGCTGGGGAATGATTTCGCGGCCCTGGGGCACGTAACCCACCCCGGCCCGTGCCCGTTGATGGGGGGCATGACGGTCAAGACCGTCGCCATTGAACAGGATTTCGCCACGCCGTGGCCGCAGCAGCCCGATCAACGACTTCAGGAGTGTGGTCTTGCCCACCCCGTTGCGTCCGATCAGGCAGACCATCTCACCTTGATGGACCGTGAGGTCGACATCCCGGAGGATATGACTTTCGCCGTAGTAGGTGTTCAACCCACGGATCTCAAGAAGTGATGTCATCCGTTCTGTTCCTCTGTGGTTCCGAGATACACCTCAATGACCCGTGAATCGGCCTGCACCTGATCCATCGTTCCCTCACAGAGAACATGCCCCTGATGCAGCACCGTCACCGGACTGTCAAGACGACGGATGAACTCCATGTCGTGCTCGATCACCAGCACGGTGTGATCTCCCGCCAGTGACCTGAGCAGATCTGCGGTGAGCTCGGTCTCCTCGTCGGTGAGACCGGCCACGGGCTCATCAACCAGCAGCAGATCGGGATCCTGACCCACCAGCATGGCGATCTCCAGCCACTGCTTCTGACCGTGTGACAGGGCTCCTGCAGGCCAGTCGGCACGCGCCTGCAGATTGACGATGGTCATCAGGTGATGCACCTGATCCCGCTGCGCAGCGTTCAAACCGCCAAACAGCAGGTCCCAGGGCTGTTTTGGACGGCTCACCGCCAGCGCCAGGTTCTCCTGAACAGTGAGTTTCTCGAATACACGGGGGCTCTGGAATTTGCGGCCGATCCCGAGTCGGGCGATGCGGTGCTCACGGGTCCCCAGCAGGGAGCGGCCCTTGAACACCACATCCCCTTCGGTGGGAGGGGTCTTGCCGGTGATCACATCCAAAAACGTGGTCTTGCCAGCACCATTGGGACCGATCACAGCCCGCAGCTCGCCGGGCTGCAGGCTGAGGTTGAGGTCACGCAGCGCCAGGAATCCGTCGAAGCTGACGGTGATCTGACGCAACTCGAGCAGGGGAGCCGTCATGGTCGGATCTCCTCCTGGCCATCGAGTTCGAGCTGGGGATAGGTGCCGATCCGGCGGGAGGCACCCAAACGAGACAGAAGATTGCGCGGTCCATCGGTCTTGAACCACCCGATCACTCCCTCAGGGAGAGCCGTGACGACCAGGATGAACAGCCCTCCCTGGATGAACAGCCATCCCTGGGGCCAGGCCTCACTCACAAGACTCTTGGCGTACATGATCGTGACGGCGCCGAGGATCGCGCCGACGAGTGTTCCTCGACCACCCACGGCCACCCAGATCACCATTTCGATGGAAAAGGGCACCGCCATGTACTGCGGCGAGACAATGCCCGACTGCACGGTGAACAGAGCCCCACCGATCCCTGCAAGACCACCGGCGATCGCGAAGACGATCGTCTTGAAGAGTGTGGGATTGAATCCCGTGAAGCGAAGGCGGGGCTCATCGTCGCGGATGGCGATCAGCACATCGCCGAAACGTCCACGCACGACCCAACGCACAAACACCCAGGCCAGAATCACCGTCACTGCACTGAGCCAGAAAAAGCCCCGCTGCATGTCCGGCGATCCCACCATCTGACCGAACAGCTGGGTCACATCGGTCTTCAGTCCATTGGTGCCGTTGATCAGCTTCTGCTGGCCGTTGAAGAAATTAAAGAAAACCAGCAGGGCCGCCTGGGTGAGGATCGAGAAATACACCCCTTTGATGCGGTTCCGGAACACCATGTTCCCGAGCACGGCTGCCAGCAGTGCCGGTACCAGCCAGATGGCGATCAGGGTGAACACGGGATTGTGAAATGGCTGCCAGAAGAAGGGCAGCTGGTCGACCCCGTAGAGGCTGAAGAATTCAGGAATGCCGTTGGGTTGGTCGGCGGAACTGTTCAGCTGAAGATGCATCGCTGCGGCATAACCGCCGAGGGCGAAGAAGACCCCCTGACCAAGGCTGAGCAGACCGGTGAAGCCCCAGATCAGATCGATGCCGAGAGCCACGATGGCAAGGGAGAGAAAGCGACCGAGCAGATTGAGCCTGAACGCCGGCAACATGGCCGGGGCCGCCACGATCGCGGCCACGATCAGCACCCAGAGAGCCAGCAGACACCAGCGGCGCCGTTGCAAGAAAGCGAACATCGATCAGGCCTCCACCATGCGTCCCTTCTGCGGGAACAAACCCGAGGGACGGAACTGGAGGAACACCACGATCAGGGCGAACACCATCACCTGCGCCATGCTCGTGGTGGCGAAGAACTGCACAGCACTCTCCAGCGGTGCAGGCATGTCGGGCCAGATCGTGAGCAGCCTGCCGGCTCCGATCAGATCAGTGAGCAGACCGATGGCGAACGACGCGATCACGGTGCCAAGCAGATTCCCGACACCGCCGAGCACCACCACCATGAAACAGCCAACGATGTAGGAGGTGCCGACATTCGGACCCACCGACCCGAGCAGCGAGACCGCAACACCGGCGACACCGGCCAGACCGGAGCCAATACCGAAGGTGAGCACGTCGACGGTATCCGTTGGAATGCCGAGACAGTCACTCATGGCACGGTTCTGGGTCACCGCACGGATCCGCATCCCCCAGACACTGCGATTCAGGAACCAGGTGACACCGACCACCGCCACCACCGTGATCACGATGATCACAAGCCGCGGCACAGGGAAGGTGAGATCCATCCACTCCAGACCACCCCGCATCCATTTCGGTGCTGTCACGTCGACATTGCGCGACGTCGCACGGGCGATCCGACTGATCTGGGAGGCCAGAACGCTGCCGAACAGCACGCCGGAGAGGGCTGAAATCCCCCAGCTCCCTGCCTGGACCAGACGCCGGCGCGGCCCCTGCACAACACTGTCAGGAAGCAGCAACGGGAGTGCAAAGCCCAGCACAAGGGCCAGCACCACACCGGCAGCCTGGGCCAGCGGAACGCTGCGAACGAATTGCTGGAGGATCAGGCTCACGCCCCAGGTGGCCAGCAGGGTTTCGAGCGGATTGCCGTAGAGACGGCGGATCACGGTGCGCTCCAGCAGGATGCCGACAACGCCACTGGTGACGAACGCGATCGGAATGGCGACCAGAACGTAGAGGTTGTAGATGGGCTGCAGCGCCGGAAGCTTGAAGATCAGCTGCACCACATAGGTGGTGTAAGCACCGAGCATGATCAGCTCGCCATGGGCGAGGTTGATCACACCCATCAAGCCGAACACAATCGCCAGTCCGAGGGCAGCCACCAGCAGCACCGAGCCGATGGCCACTCCGTTGAACAGGCTTTCGAAAAGCAATTGCACGGGAGTTGGGGGAAAGAGCGGTCAGAAAAAACCACGAAAGGAGGAGCCCCGATGGGACTCCTCCAGAGAGGATTCAGACCCGATACGGGCCTCAATCAAGCGATCAGAGCTTGTACTTCTCGCCCTTGGAAGCGTCGGTCCAGTCGCAGGCATAGCCCTTGGAGCTGGGCTCGAACTGGTTCCAGGCCTGAGGAGCCACAGGACCATCGGTCTCCTCGAGGATCTTGAACTGACCGTCATTGGTGATCTCGCCGATGCGCACGGTCTGGGAGAGGTGATGGTTCGGCATCACCTTCACAGGCCCCTGGGGAGCATCGAATTCGAT
>JBGKDM010000152.1:0-2552 GCA_042954165.1 Synechococcus sp. | reverse complement strand
CTGGAGGCCGATGGTGAGGTGTGGGTTGTCACGGGGGATTACAAGCGTTGTCCCGACCCCAGCTGCACACCGTTTGAACCGGTCACCTGTGATGTGCTGATCACGGAGGCCACCTTCGCCCTCCCGATCTACCGCTGGGAGGAGGGTTCGATCCTTGCCACCCGGATCAGGGACTGGTGGCATGGCGATCGCAGCCGTCCTTCCCTGCTCTTCTGCTACGCCTTCGGCAAGGCCCAGCGGATCCTGGCGGAACTGGCAGCCATCGGCATCGAGGAGGAGATCCTTCTCCATGGCGCGGTGGAGACCGTGACGCGCCACTACCGCTCAGCCGGTGTGCCGATGGCGGCAAGTCGTCCTGTCAGTGACCTCCCCAGGAAGGACCTGCTCGCAGGACGATTGATTCTTGCGCCACCATCCGCCCATCGCTCAAGCTGGATGCGCCGCTTCCGTACACCCCAGACTGCCTTCGCATCGGGCTGGATGGCCGTTCGTGGGGCCAGACGACGCAAGGGCTATGAACGGGGATTTGTGCTCAGCGACCATGCCGACTGGCAGGGGCTGATCCGAACCGTTCGCGAGAGCCAGGCCCGTCAGGTGTACGTGACCCACGGGCAGAACGATGTGCTCGCGCGCTACCTCAACGAGATCGAAGGGATCCAGGCAGCACCTCTCCAGAGCCTGCGCTGAGTTGTGAAACGCTTCGCCGCTCTGATCGACGCCCTGGACAGCAGCAGCAGCTCCAAGCGCAAGGTTGAGCTGTTACAGAACTATTTTCGCGAGAGTCCCCCTGAGGACGGCGCCTGGGCCCTAGCCCTTCTCCTGGGTGAACGGCGCCGCAGGTTGATCACCGGTCGCCGACTTCGCGAGATTCTGCAGAACGCCCTTGGCATTCCCGACTGGTTGTTCGACGACTGCCACAGCCACGTGGGAGATTCAGCCGAAACGGTCTGTCTGCTCTGGCCACAACTTGGACGGACACTGTCGTGCTCACCGGCACTGGACGACAGGGAGCTCGAAGGTCTGATCGCACGTATTCCAGACCTTCCTCCCCTGAACTGGTGGATGGATGCCTTGCTGCCGACGTTGGCACAACGTGATGACGCAGCACAGCAGAACGCCATGGTTGCGGTCTGGATGGCGCTGCCGGACACCCATCACTTTCTCCTCAACAAGTTGCTCACCGGCGGCTTCCGAATCGGTGTCGCGAGGGGTCTGGTCGTCAAGGCTGTCGCGGCAGCGTTTGAGCTTCAGGAGACCACCGTGCTGGAACGGCTGATGGGTGCCGTCACACCCACAGCCGACTGGTTTGATCACCTGCGAGCTTCAGCCGCAGAACGCAGCGATCGTGGGGCCGTTCCCTACCCATTTTTCCTTGCGAGTCCGTTGGCCAGGGAGCAGGCCGGTGCGACCGATGCCGGTGTGTGGTGGGTCGAGTGGAAATGGGACGGAATCAGGGGACAGCTGATCCGACGCCATGACGGTGTCTATCTCTGGAGCCGTGGTGAGGAACTGGTGAATGGCAGCTTTCCAGATCTGGTTGCCATGGGAGAGGGTCTTCCCGTCAATACCGTGCTGGATGGTGAGGTGATCTGCTGGGAACGCCACCAGAACCACCCCATGCCTTTCGCCAGCCTGCAGCGGCGACTGGGACGGCAACGTGTCGGTGTCAAATTGCTGAAGGACTGTCCAGCCCGGTTCGTGGCCTACGACCTGCTGGAAGACGGCGGTGTCGACATCCGCGATGCGCCCCTCGAGACCCGCCTGCGACGGCTTAACGCAGTGGTCGAAGGTTGTGAAGGCGATGCCACCTGGCGTCTCCTCCGAAGTGATGGCCACCGCCTTGGCAGCTGGGACGACCTCGATGCACTCCGACGTGCCGCCGGACAGGGAGGCGCCGAAGGATTGATGCTCAAGGATCTCCGCTCTCCCTATCTGGCCGGACGCCGACGTGGGCACTGGTGGAAACACAAACTCGAACCGATGACCCTGGATGCGGTGCTGATCTACGCCCAGGCAGGAACCGGTCGTCGCGCCAACCTCTTCACCGACTACACCTTTGCCCTCTGGGACCGCGACTCCGACGCAGCTGCGGATCATCAGCTGGTGACCTTCGCCAAGGCCTACTCAGGCCTGAATGATGAGGAGATCCAGAGCCTCGATCGCTGGATCCGTCGGCATACCCGCGAACGTTTCGGGCCCACCCGTGTGGTGGATCCTGCGCTTGTCTTTGAGATCGGTTTCGAGGGAATTCAACGGTCCAAACGGCATAAATGCGGCCTGGCCGTGCGCTTTCCCCGCATCCTGCGTTGGCGTCAGGACCGCACAGCGGACAGTGCCGACACGTTGACGACAGCGATGGATCTGCTGCATCAGCGGGAGGCTGCGAGGTCTTGACGCGATCGGCGACCATCCTGGAGCCGATTCGGGCGTGGTTCGACCGCAAGGGGTGGATACCCCAGGACTTTCAGCGACAGACCTGGGACGCGTACCTGGCCGGCAAGTCGGGCCTGATTCAGGTCCCGACGGGATCCGGAAAGACCTACGCCGCCGTG
>JBGKDM010000151.1:0-4853 GCA_042954165.1 Synechococcus sp. | reverse complement strand
CGTCTGACGCGCGTCGCCGCCTTTGCTGAAGGCGATGTCGAGCGTGCGCAGATAGGTGTGCAGTCCTGCATCCTGAATCGGCAGCACGTAGGCATCAGCGCCGGACTCGTTGTGGTGGGAGTGCCAGTAGCCGGGGGGCGTCACAAAAGCAGCCCCCGCGACCCAGTCCTCCCGATGGCCGTTGCGGATCAGTCCGTTCTCGTCGAGTTCGGTGCCGATCATGGTGTAGCAGCCTGGGCTGCAGGCCACAGCAAAGTCGAGAGCGATCGACTGATGGCGGTGCGGTCGCTGCATCTGACCCGCCGGCAGGATTCCGAGCATCGCCCAGAGCGTGTGGGTCACGGTGCGGGTCTGGGGGAACGCATTGTTTCCCAGGAGTACGCTCACCCGATTGGCATTCGCGCCTCGCGGGTTGCTGGCAATTGCCGCCAGCTCTGCCCGGGCGTCGCGGTGGCTGTAGAAACAGGGTTCAAACACCGGCTTCACGGTGCTGACACCGAGGTAACGCAGCAGCGGTGCATCGTGCACCCAGTACAAGCCCGCAAGCCCTTCACTGCTGTGAATGGCGTCACCGCCGGCAGGCACCACAAAGGTGTCGCCTTCGCACCAATGGAATGTTCGGCCACAGACCGTGCTCTGGCCCGAGCCTCGCGCAACGAAGAACAGCTGGCTGGTGGCGTCGGCACTGGTGCGCAGGCTTCCTGCATCGAGGCGAATGAAGTTTGCGCAGAGCGAAGGGCCTGTCGCCGGTCCCTCGCATTGCAGCTCCGCACTGAGGTCAAGGGGTTGAACCGCGCACCCCTGGCCATCAAAGAAATCGGCCGAGAAGCTGCGGTAGGGAATCCTGCTGATCAGGCCTTTCTGAAGTGGATTGGCTGCGGATCCGTAGTCAAAGAACTGAGCCTGGTCGCTGCTCTGAGAAGTCGGGATGGGCGTAAGGGTCATGGCTCAGGCCGTGTGCAACCGTGCGACGCGTGAGATCGGATCGTCACCTTAGGGGGGCGTTGGCTGCAGCCTGTGTTCAGAGATCACCCTTTCCGGCTCTGTCCCGATTCCGGCACCAACGCATTCTTCAGGAGCAGATACATGCCTGGAATGAGGAACAGTGACAGCAGGGTCGAGACCAGCAACCCGCTGAACACCACGGTGCCGATGCTGATGCGGCTGGCAGAACCACTCCCACTGGCGAGCAGCAGTGGCAGGAAGCCCGCCAGAGATGTGACCGCCGTCAGCAGAATCGGTCGCATGCGCGTCACGGCCGCAGCGCGAATGGCAGCCGTTCGCTCAAGGCCCTGCGCCACCCGTTGATTGGCAAATTCCACGATCAGGATTCCGTTCTTTGCCGCCAGACTCACCAGCACCAGCAGACCCATCTGGCCATAGACATCCAGGGGCAGCCCCCTGAGCTTGAGGCCGATCACCGCGCCCAGCAGGGCGAGGGGTACGGTCAGCAGGATGATCAGGGGGTCAAGGAAACTTTCGTAAAGGCCTGCCAGCAGCAGATACACCACGATCAGGCTGAGGCTGAACAGAATCCAGGACATCGTCTCCGCTCGTGTCTCCTCCCTGGCCAGGCCTGTGAAACTCAGGCCCAGATTGGATCCCGTGGTCTCCCGGGCCATGGTTTCAAGGCGATCGATCGCCACGCCTGTGCTCACTCCGTCGGCCGGGATGGCCGTGATGCTGATGGCGCGATCCTGGTTGTAGTGAGCGATGCTGCTGGCGCCTTCCGCTCTGGAGACCCGGATCACATTGCTGACGCTCACCAGCTCTCCTTGCCGGTTGCGCACCATCAGGCTGGTGAGGTCGCCGGGTGCTGAGCGTTCACTGCCCTCCAGCTGTACATAGATCGTTCGGATCCGTCCTCCTTCAAAGGTGTCATCGATGTATCGCCCTCCGATTGCAGTGCCGATGTCCCGGAGCGTGCGATCGAGCGGCAGATCGAGCGCCGCCATCTGATCCCGATCGATCTCCAGTTTCCAGCGAGGGGATGTGGCGTCGAACCTTGTGCCCACCCGTTCGAACAGACCTGTGGTCTGGGCTGTCTGGATGAAGCGCCTCGCCTGCCGCTCAAACTCGGTCAGGCTCAGCTGTCCCCCACTGCGATCGAGCAGCTGCATCTGCAGGCCTGCCTCACTGCTGAAGCCCCGCACGGTGGGTGGCGTCGTGACGATCACCCTGGCGTCGCGGATCCTTTCCCGCAGGGCTGCATTCAGGCGGTCCTTGACCGCTTCGCTGCTCTGGTCTGGCCTTCGGCGGTCCTGCTGAGGGGTCAGGCGGAGATAAAAGGAACCGGTGTTCTCGCCGCTCTGTCCGAATGAGCTGCCGGCGTAGAAATTGCCTGTCCGCACGAGGGGTTCCTCGGCCACGGTCTGCCGGATTGTGTCCATCACCGCCTCGGTGCGTTCAAGACTGGCCCCCTCCGCAAGGGTGAAATAACCACGCACCTGTCCCTGGTCTTCATCCGGGATGAAGGCTGTCGGCATCACCGCAAGGCTGAGGCCTGTGATCAGGAGGCCACCCAGGAGCAACGCCACCATCGGCCGTTGCTGACCCAGCCAGATCGCCAGCACCCGGTCGTAGTGGCTCTGGAGGGTGGTCATTCCCCGGCGAAGTGCCCCACTCAGGCGACGCAGTGGACCGGGCAGACGGCCTCCACCGGGGCCCAGCACCCTGGCGCAGGCCATCGGCGTGAAGGTCAGTGCGTTGAACGTGGAGAAGAGAATGGCGCCACTGATCGCCAGGGCGATCGGTTCGTACAACCGACCGATGGACCCAGGAATCAGCAGCACGGGAACAAACACCGCCGCAAGGACCAGAGACGTCGCGACCACGGCGCCACCGAGCTCGGCCATGGCGTTCTCAGCTGCGCTCTGGGGATTTGCCCCTGCCTCGATCCGCCCCGCGATGTCTTCGCTCACCACGATCGCGTCATCCACCACGATCCCCGTAGCCATGACCAGGCCGAACAGAATCAGGCTGTTGATGTTCGAGCCACTGAGCTTGACCAGGCTGAGGCTGCCGATCAGTGCCACAGGAACGGCGAGCCCTGGGATCAGCGCCAGCCTCCACCTGCCCAGAAACAGCAACAGCACCACCAGGACCAGCAGCACGGCATCCCGCAGGGTCGCGGTCGTGCGATCGAGGTTGGCCTGCACGGTGTCGGCCACATCCACGATCTCCTGCATGGTGAGGCCAGGCGGAAAGCTCGTTTCCAGTCGTTTCAACGCCGTGTTCACAGCGCGGCTCACGGCCAGGGCGTTGGCGCCATCACGCTGGTAGATCCCCACGGCCACCGTGCGCTCGCCCTGCAGGTTCAGGGCGCTGCTGCCGTAGCTGGTTTTCCCCAGCTCCACCCGGCCCACATCCCTGAGCCTGATCAATCCTCCGCGGGTTGTGCGGCTGACCACCATGGCCTCGAAGTCGCTGCGGCTGCGCAGTCGCCCCTCGGCCTCCACCGGCAGGCTGAACACCTGCCCGGGTCTGGCCGGTGCTTCCCCCAGGCGACCGATCGCCGCCAGAACGTTCTGTTCCCCCAGGGCTCGGACCACATCGTTGGTGGTCAGCGCGAACTGTTCCAGCCTCTGGGGGTCGAGCCACAGCCGAAAGGCCAGATCGCTGCTTCCGAAGATGCGGATATCGCCGACACCTGGCGTGCTGCGCAGTGCATTGCGGAGGTTCTGATCAAGCCAGCCGCCGATGAACGTGGGTGCATAGAGATCCTGCGGAGCACTGAATCCCAGGATCAGGAGAATGTCATCGGAGGAGCGACGAACCGTGAGTCCCTGACGGCTGACCGCCTGCGGCAGTCGGCGCGTGGCCAGGTTCACCTCGTTCTGCACCTTGATCGCGTTGATCTCCGGATCGCCGTCGTTGAAGCGCAGGCTGATGCTCGCCCCGCCCTGGCGACTGTTGGAGCTCATGCTCTCCAGACCTTCGAGGCCGCTGAGCTGCTGCTCGAGAACGGAGGTCACGCTCTGCTCGATCACTTCCGGGCCTGCGGCCGGAAACGTGGCACGCACGCTCACCCGAGTCGGCGCCAGCTGCGGCAGGTCCTCCAGCCCCAGCCCCGCCAGCGAGACGAGCCCGGCCAGCAGCACAAGCAGGCTGCAGACCACGGTGAAGACAGGGCGGCGCAGAAATGGGCGTGAGATCGATCGCACCGTCGGCGCCTGAGACCGGGACAATGATCAGATCCTGACAGTGAAAAGCCCCTGGTGCGTTGATGGCACCGGGGGCGGAATGGTCGAAGCTCTCTGGTGTCAGAGGGTCGAAAAATTGATCAGAGAACAGTTGCTCTCAGTCTGGTTCAGCTGACGCTCCAGACACCGGCGGCCACTTTGACGAGCTCCTGAACGTGCAGGGTGTCGCAGAGCAGCCAGGCAAAAACAGCGCCACCACAGCCGCCAAGCCAGAAGCCGCTGGTGAATTCAGACCAGCCGTTGCGTGTGAACAGGTCAGCGGGAGGGTTCGCCACGGTGACGTCCGACGGCGGAACGTGCGGCTGTTTGCCGGGCTGGTTGTAGAGGAGGAACAGCAGGGTGAGGAGATGCACGGCGCCAATGGCAGCCAGAAGCCCCGCGGTGGCGGAGTATTCCGTGTTCCGGAGAGGGCCGCAGATCGTGTAGGGGCCGTAGAGCAGGTAGCCGAAGGCCGCACCGGTTTCAATTCCCCGGAAGTTGGGGGAAATTCCCTGGCGGTAGAAGGGCAGATTATTGATGAGCCACTTCATGAAATAGCCGCTGTTCACGGGAGTGGCGAGGTTGCCGACGCAGGGGTCGGAGGGAGGGGTGACTGTCATGGATGTGTGATGGCTTGGATCAGATGTTTCTCTTCAGATTCGAGCCCTTATT
>JBGKDM010000150.1:0-3070 GCA_042954165.1 Synechococcus sp. | reverse complement strand
ATGGCCGGCTTGGCCGTTTTCTTGATTCTTTCGGCGACCTATGAAAGTTATTTCACGTCGACGACGATCCTCATCACTGTTCCCCTGGCGATTTTCGGAGGTTTGTTTTTTGTCAAAATCATGTCTTTGAATCTCAATATTTTCTCGCAGGTGGGCCTTCTGATGCTGATTGGCCTCGCGGCCAAAAATGCCATTCTCGTGGTTGAAGTGGCCGATCAAGGCATGGCCCAAGGCTTGGCTGCGGCCCCCGCTGCTCTTCTGGCAGCGCAATCCAGATTGCGCCCGATCCTGATGACGTCGATTGCTTCTTTGGCGGGTTTTATTCCTCTTGTTGTGGCCAGGGGTGCTGGAGCGAATGCGTTGCAATCCATTGGTGCAGTGGTGTTTGGCGGCCTTCTCGTCGGAACCATTCTTTCTCTGGGCGTTGTTCCGCCGGTCTATGTGGCAATCAAAAGCCTTGAGGCCCGTTTGTTCGGATCGCGCCTGTCGGTCGATCCAACCTCCTGAGTTCCATCGTTCGCCCGGGCCCGGGCCGGGGCCGGGGGTTGAGGTTGTTATTCCAGGTTTGATCCCCGGCCAGAGTCATGGTGTCGGTGGCCTGCTGATCGATCGCCAGGGATCGGGCTGTTGACTGTGATCGTGCTGCGCTGAATGGTGCTCTCCAGGGCGGCGACGGCTTCACCTCCTCCTGGCCAGGCGCTCTGGGGGAGTGGTGGCTGCAGTGTCACACCGGCGGCCAGGGTGAGGGCAGCGCCGATCAGGCCTGATTCGATGGACATGGGATGGACTCCGGGTGCTGGATCGCTCTGACCTCTGCACCCTCGCCTGCTTGTTCCGTTGCGCTGGTGACCTGGCTCAAGTGCGGTTGTGCGCCTGATCACAGGTGACGGACTGCCTGCTTCGGACTGGCGGTGACGATGGTGCACGCGATCATCGGCGTGTGACTGCCCTCCGCTGGGCCCCGGTGATGACGACGCTGACTCGCGATGACTTACGGGCCATCGCTCTTTTCGAGAGCCTTGATGACGATCAGCTGGAGCAACTCCTGATTCGTCAGCGGGAATCGGCGCATCTCACCGATCAGGTGATCGTGATGGAGCAGGACTGGGGTGAGTCGTTGTTCCTGCTTCGCGATGGTCTGGCCAAGGTGCGCAGCTTCACGGCGGATGGTGATGAAGTGGTGATGTCGCTGCTCGGCCCCGGCGATGTGTTCGGCGAAATGGCGGCATTTGATGATCAGGCCCGTTCGGCTGATGTGGTGGCACTTACGCCCCTGCGGCTGGTGAAGTTGCGGATTCCGCCGTTCGCGTCCCTGCTCCAGACCCAGGCCGGATTCGCCCTCGGCCTGGCCCGCCTTGAGGCGGCCAGGCTGCGTGATCTCAACCGGCGGTTCGCGCTTCAGAGTGCTGACGCCACCACCCGTCTTCTGGATGCGCTGGCCTATCTGGCAAGGACCAGTTCGGCTCAGAATGATCCGCTGGCACTGCTGCCGGAGCTGCCCCAGCTGGAGATCGCCCTGCTTGCCGGTCTGGCGAGGGAAACGGCATCGCGAACCCTGAGCAAGCTCCGCACGCGCGGCACCGTGGCGGATGACGACGGTCGGTTGCGCCTGACGGATCTCACGCCGTTGCAGAAGCGTGGCCTCCTGGCCTGAAGCTAAGAAAATCACAGATGGCCGTTGACGGGCCTTCGGCGGCCTGGCCACTTTGGTTGAGATGTGGTTCGCGTGTCAGGCATGCGTGCATTCAGCGAATGGCCGGAAACAACCCTGCACTGGGTGCGCTGGGGTCTGCTGCTCGGCTGGGGGCTTCTGATCGCTTCACTCCTGACCCCCCTGATTCCCTGGGATCAGCAATGGTCTGGGAATCGCGTGTTCTGGGGAATGGTCGTGCCCTCTGGCTTGTTGCTGATCGTGTTCAGCCATGAGCTCTGGCGACGGATCTGTCCGCTGGCGTTTGTGTCGCAGATCTTTCGCGCGCTTAATTGGCAGCGCACGGTTCCTGGGCGCGCTGGAAAGCCTGAGGTGGCCAAGGTGCAACCCGACTCATGGCTGGCGAAGCACCATCTGCAGTTGCAGTGGTGTCTCTTGATTGGTGGCCTCTGTCTGCGCCTGCTGGGGGTGAACGGCAGCCCTGCGGCCCTGTTTGCGCTGCTTCTGGTCTCCGCAGCGGCGGCTGCTTTCTTCGGTTGGTTCTACAGCGGTAAAGCCTGGTGTCAGTACATCTGTCCGATGGGTCCGGTGCAGATGATTCTCACAGCCCAGCGCGGAGCGCTCTCCTCGCCGGCCCATGTGGGCAGCCGTTCACGGATCACGCAGTCGATGTGCCGCACGGTGGCTGAAACGGGACGGGAGCAGAGCGCCTGTGTGGCCTGTCAAAGGCCCTGCATCGATATCGACGCTGAAGGTCAGTACTGGCAGCAGTCGAGGCAGAAGCGTGGTCTGGCCTGGGCCTGGTACTCCTACCCCGGTCTGGTTCTGGCGTTTTTTCTGCTGACGATCTGGACCGGTGGTGCTGACGATGGCTGGGTGGATTGGTCTCACCTCAGTGACGGTCACTGGGCCGCCCCGGTGAGCTTTCAGGATCGGGCTGTGGATGCCTTCGTTGATGGCCTGCAACACCTGCCGAACCTGCTTGCGATTCCCGCGTTGCTGGCCGGCGCTGGCTGGCTGTCTTTTGTGCTGTTCAGCGCTGTGCAGCGACGGCTCGTGGAACGCCATGAACAGGCCGGCCGCAGCGATCCCATGAAGCGAGCGGTGAATCAGACCCGTCTGCTGGCGACGTTCATCGCAATCAATACGTTCTTTCTGTTCTCGGCGCCATTGCAGGGGGTCCTGACGCCCCTGGGTGATCGTCTGCTGGGTTTGGCCGTGATCTCCCTGACGGCCGTAGGACTCTCCCGCTCCTGGTTGCGCACGGAGGCGACCTATCGCCGCGAAAGGACGAGTGAAAGCCTGCGCAAACAGCTGAAGGGCCGCGACGATCTGATCCAGGCTCTCGATGGACGGGAGCTGGATGACCTCCTGCCTGAGGAGGTGTACACCCTGGCGAAGGCGCTGTCGGTGACGAAA
>JBGKDM010000149.1:0-1526 GCA_042954165.1 Synechococcus sp. | reverse complement strand
CCTTTCAGATCGTTGGTTGCATCAATCCGCCCCCTGGGGAAGAATCGTCGTCATCATTTTCCCCATCGTTCTGGGCGATGGCGAAAATGCCGAGAGCAAGCGCACTGACGGCTGTTCCAATAAAGCCAAAGGGGAGGCCTGTGGCCGTTGCGTCAACGAATTCGCCCATAGCACTCACCAAGTTGCTCTCATTGTAACGAAAGATTGCCCAGTGTGTTGAGCCCTTCTCATTTTTCCTGGTTCAGACACGCAAGACCTCCTCGTTCCGTGCCTGGGATTGCGCTTCTCTCTCGTCCTCCGTCAGTCCGTCTTGGCCAGGAATCTGCGCTGCCATCTGCGACAGCCAGTTTTTGAGCTCTTCCAGCTGTCGCTCCATGGGCAGCACGCCGAGCCCCCGGGCCAGCACCTTGGCCGTGTTGCCACTGCCCCCCTGAAAGATCAGGCGTCCGTGCAGATGCTGAGGGAGCCCCTGGCGCAACAGGCGGAATGCCGGCTCCTCCATCGGGGTTTCAAGAGCGATGTTCGGTTTCTCCGGACGAATCCTTGAGAAGCCACAACGGCGGGCCAGCAGTTTCAACTCCATCAATTGCAGCAATGACTGCACGGGGCCTGGCAGCGCTCCGTAGCGTTCCGCCCACCCTGCAGCCAGCTCAACCAGGGCCACGGAACTGTCGCATTCCGCCGCTGCTCGGTAGGCCGCCATCTTGTCATCGGCATCCAGGATCCAGTCGGCAGGGATGAACGCAGTGACCTGCAGATCCACCTGGGTGTCGTCGACCGCTGGAATGTCCTGACCCTGGATCTCGGCCAGCGACTCCTGGAGCATTTCCATGTAGAGGTCAAAGCCGATCGCCTCCATCTGCCCACTCTGTTCAACACCAAGGAGATTGCCCACGCCTCGGATTTCCATGTCCCGCATGGCCAGCTGATAGCCACTTCCAAGTTGAGCGAATTCCTGAATCGCCCTCAGGCGCTGACGTGCCGCATCGCTCAAGGAGGCATCCCCGGGATAGAAGAGCCAGGCATGGGCCTGGATTCCACTGCGTCCGACGCGGCCCCGCAACTGATACAGCTGAGCCAGTCCGAAGCGGTGGGCGTCCTCGATCAAGATCGTGTTGACCCGGGGGATATCGAGGCCACTTTCCACGATTGTCGTGCAAAGCATCACATCGGCTTCCCCACCGTTGAACGCCACCATGGCGCTTTCGAGCTCTCCCTCCGCCATCTGGCCATGAGCCACCAGCAGCCTCAGGCCCGGCAGCATCTGGCGTAGTTGCGCTGCAACGTCTTCGATTCCCTCCACCCGCGGAACCACATAAAACACCTGTCCACCCCGGTCGAGTTCCTGGCGGATGGCACTGCGTACGGCCTCTTCATCCAGGGCGGCGAGGTGCGTCTTGATCGGCCGCCTCAGCGGCGGTGGCGTCGTGATCAGGCTCATCTCCCGCACACCGGACAGGCTCATGTAGAGCGTCCTTGGAATCGGGGTCGCTGACAGGGTCAGCACGTCAACGTCTTTGCGCAGT
>JBGKDM010000148.1:0-6562 GCA_042954165.1 Synechococcus sp. | reverse complement strand
CTGCTGAATGGTGGTGGTCATGAGAACGGAAAAGAAGGTCTCCGAAGAGACGGGTACGGAAGGGCAGGAGATGCCCTGCCAACGCCACTGTAACGGAAGATTGAGCGCTGTAACGCTTCCGCAATCATTTCCTCATCAAGCCGCGGAATGGCGCAGCGCAACGGGCCGTGATGAAGAGACATTGCGAATTCGCCTGAAGCAGGCGCCCTGAACAGGCCCCGAGACCCCGGAAAGTCTTAAGGTTCACTTGTCGCATATGAGACTTGGATTGGTCCTGATTCGCTGGCTGCAGGCCGGGCAACGCCTGGAAGAGACCGTCCCGATCCAGCAGGCGCGTCGTCGTCGGCTCGAACTGGAAGCGCAAGGTGCTGTTGTGTATTGGAGTGAAAGGCTGGCCCACCACGGTTGAACCAGCAGACTGGAGATCGCTGCAGGCCGTCATGACCAGGGCTCAATCGATGCAAGGACGACAGCGTCGCCTGTGCCGCTTCGGATTGACCGGTCTCCTTGGCGTCCTGGCCTGTGGCTGCAGCCCCAACCTGCAGCCCCCGGAGGCCATCAACCAGACCGAGGCGATCAAGCGCCTTGATGCCCGCCTCCAGACACTGGAAAGGCGCATCGGCTCCACGGCGGACGACAAGACACCGCCTGGACCGGTGACCTCCCTGACGCTTCGTCTGGGCACTGTTGACGACCGTCTTCGCATCTACTGGGAGGACGGCAGCACGACGAATCTTCCCTGCACCGAGGAGCAGAACACATGGGTGTGCGGTTGAGGGCCACTGCGGGGTTCTGCGTCCTGATCGGCCTGGTCGGTGGTGCAGCCGTCACGATGCAGGCAGGTCAGGCGATGCCACGCTCCCAGACCCGTGCGGCAAATCTGGCGCGCATGCGAGCTGAATCCCTGAATGGGGGGATTGCCCAGTACAGGGCCGACCGCTGCATGTACACCACGGGGGCGCCGGCCTGCCTCCTCAAAACAACCACCGAGACCTATGTCTTCCGCTTTCGCGGTGGTCCCCCTGGATGGCAGCAGCAAACCGGACGCGAGCCCACCGTGCTGACCACCGTGACGGTGTCCCGGGATGGTCAGACCATCCGAGCGGTGAGCAATACGCCCGTGGCAACACGTTGACAAGGCCGAACGGTGCAATCACCACTGAGGAGGCACGACTCCTCACACCATGCGCTCGATTCAGTCCGGGACCGCAGCACTCAGCCTCTGTGGCGCCGCTGCCCTGTCAGCCCTGGCACCAGGTCTGGTGCAGGCCAGCATTCCAGCCGCCCAGATCCGCGCCCTGAACCTTGCTCGCAACACGGCTGTCACAGACAACGGTGGACTGTCCACTTACAGACCGGAACCATGCATGTTCAGAACAGGCGACGGGGGTGGCGACTGTCTCGTGAACAAAAGCCACGCTGGATACACCTTCAGTTTCCTGGGCGGGCGCCCCGGCTGGCCGGAAGACGGCAGCCTTCCGACCACGGAAACCGAGATTCAGATCTCCGCCGATGGCCGCAGCGTTGATGCCGTGATCTACAACGGCGTCCCGCGCTGATCCCCGAGAGCCAACACGGCCGAAAGGGCCTCTGAGGCCTGCGGCGTCAGAGGCCAGGTCTCACGAACGGTGAGGCTGAGAGCGATCCCTTTCTCTCCATAAGCGGCCTCATTAATGAAGACAGGGACCTGTCCATCAGGTCCGTGATAGCGGATCACCTGTCCGTCGGGCTTCAGGAACAGCGGGTCGCCCTCCACAAGGGGGATCCAGTCCTTTCCCTGACGCTCGGGATGAATACAGGCTTCTGGCTGACCCGTGGCATCCCGTGGCAGATCAAGACTGCCGAGATGGCGATGCACAACGAGAGCAGGTGGACAGCGGAGCTCACCGCGATGCGCCTCCGCCAACACCTCCAGACAGGCCTGGAGGCAGAGACGCGTCTGCTCCACGGTGCTCGCATCGAGGACCATCTGTGGCACCGGTCCGATCTCGATCACCAGACCGCAGGGCCAGCGCTTCACCAGGAAGCCCTCCTGGGTGTGATCCGCTTCATGCAGATACACAGGCAGACCCAGTCGCTGCTGAACAGCCGCAGCAAAGGCCAGGTCGGCGGGCCGGCGGTCGTACACCACCAGTGAACTGCCCATGGAGGCCGTGGTGCTGTGCAGATCGATGACAACGTCGCAACTCTGGGGCCCATGCAGTCCGTAGCGGTTGAGCAGATCCAGTGCCCGATCCATCTCCCGGTCCACAGCCCCGACAGCGTCCGCAAGCGTCTCCGCAGACGAGGCAGCTGCCGAGAGAAGATCCGGCCTGAAACTGCGGTTCAGATCGCGGTCGAGGTAGCGCCGGCCCTGCGCACGGGCGGCGGGGTTCCCGATCACCGTCTCGACCTCGAGACCACAGGAACGAATCAGGGCCGGATCGCGCTCCCACTGGTCAATCAACCAGGGGGCATTGATTTCATTGCCATGGGTGCCGGCCACCACCAAAACCCGCGGGCTTGCCATTCACCACCTGCCAACCCATCCAGACTGGCACTGATCTCCCCATGAGCCCATGGCCATTCCGCCTCTGGTCGTCGCCGCCGCACGGAATGGCTGGCACTGGCAGTGGCTGCGACTGATGCAGGGCCTGGGGCCAGCGGATGCGGAAGGCCGCTACACCCGCCCCCCCAGTGACCAGCTCGCGGTGGCAGCCCTGTCAGAGGACGAGTTGAACAACAGGAGCCCGGAGCATCGGCCTCGCCTGATCATTGGACGCAGTTGTCCGTGGGCCCATCGCACCTGGCTGGTGCACCGTCTCCGCCGCCTCGAGGGCTCTCTCACCCTGCTCACGGCAACGGCTGACCATCGCGGCGGGCGCTGGAGCCTTGAACCACCGTGGTTGAACTGCCCATCACTGCTGGATCTGTACAGAACGTGCGGCACGCCGCCGAACCATCGCGCCACCGTCCCTGCGCTGGTGGACCCCGGCATGACGTCGTCGCCAGCACCTCGACTGCTTGGGAATGACAGCGCTGCGCTCTGCGAAGCACTGAACAACTGGCCAGCCGACGCCGATGCGATGGATCTGGCACCCAGCGGCCTGACCGAGGACATCCGACGCTGGCAGGACTTGCTTCAGCCAGCCGTCAACGATGGGGTGTACCGCTGCGGCTTTGCGCGAAGCCAGCAGGCCTACGACGAAGCAAGTCGAGACCTGTTCGCGGCTCTGGATCAGGTGAATGCAGCCCTGCGGAAGTCGGGCCCCTGGATCTGTGGCGAGGAGCTGACCCTCGCCGATGTGCGCCTGTTCCCGACTCTCATCCGATGGGAGCTGGTCTATCAACCTCTCTTCGGCTGCAGCGCGACACCCCTCTGGATATACCCGGATCTCTGGGCCTGGCGGCAGCGTTTCTACGCCTTGCCTGGGATCGCCGAAACGTGCGACGGGGAGGCGTGGCGAACCGACTACTTCGGAGCCCTGTTTCCTCTGAATCCTGGCGGGATCATTCCGAAGGGACCCGACCTGGGCAAACTGATGGCAGGAGCTCCTGCGGGCCATGACCACGGCTGACCCTCAGTTCGAAGGTGTGTACGGGCCTTACACAATCACGGACATCGATCGCCGCGATGTCCAGCGCTATCGACTGGCACTGCTGGCAAGCGGGGTCGCACTCACCTTGGGACTGCTGCAGTGGTGGCAGGTGGGGGGCGCATGGGCCTGGCTCTGGGTGCTCCCTCTCGCGGCGGGACTCGGCCTGGCACTGCGCTGGATTCATATCTATCTGAAGCCCCTGCATCAGGCGCTGCAGCTCTTCTGGCTGGTGGGGTGCCTGGGCTGGGGGGCTTTGCTGGTGGTCGCAGGACCGGCCGATGCCCTGGCGGCGATCCAAATGCAACCGATCTGGATTCTTGCGATCGGTCCACTGTTCGCTGCGCTGGCGGGGATCGGATTCAAGGAGTTCTTCTGCTTCCGGCGGCCAGAGGCCATCGGACTCACCCTTCTCTTGCCCGTGGCACTGCTGGGCCATCTCAGTGGCTTGCTGCCACCCGTGGGAAGCCTGGCGCTTCTGATCGTCGCGGCCCTGCTGCTAGTGGTCCTGGCCCTGCGGAAATTCGGCGTCCCCGCTGCCGCTGATGTGGGCGACAAAAGCGTGTTTGCTTATCTGGAGCAGCAGCGAGCGGCTGGAGCCCAGTGAGTCTGATCAGCCTGGTGAACGCCGAGAAGGATTTCGGCATTCGCACCCTGTTTGCCGACCTCACCTTGCATGTCGGCAACAACGACCGTCTCGGCCTGATCGGCCCGAATGGAGCAGGGAAATCAACCCTGCTCCGCGTGCTGGCTGGCCAGGAGCCACTGGGGGGAGGAGAACGTCGCTGCTCGCCCCGTCTGCGGGTGGAGCTGGTGGGGCAGGAGAGTCAGGTGCAACCCGGTCTCACGGTGCTGGAACAGGTGCTGGCGGGCTGCGGGGAAAAACGCGATCTGCTGCTGCGCTTCAGTGGCCTCACTGAGGCTGTGGCATCAGAGCCTGACAACGCCACCCTGCTGGGGGAACTCGGGCACCTCAGCCAGCGCATGGACGAAGCGGAGGCCTGGGGCCTGGAACAGCAGTGCCAGGAAGTGCTTCAGCGCCTCGGCATCAGTGACCTGCACAAACCTGTTGAGGCCCTGTCTGGCGGATACCGCAAACGGGTGGGACTGGCATCGGCCCTTGTGGCCTGCCCCGACGTTCTGCTGCTCGACGAGCCGACGAACCACCTGGATGCGGCGGCAGTCGAGTGGTTGCAGAGCTGGCTGGATCGCTACCCCGGTGCCGTGGTGCTGGTGACCCATGACCGGTATGTGCTGGACCGCGTCACCCGTCGCATTGTTGAGGTGGCGGAGGGTGAGGCCCGCAGCTACGACGGCAACTACAGCACCTACCTGCAACGCAAGGCCGAGCAGGATGCCGCCGATCTGGCCGCCGCGGCCAAGTTCAAGAGCGTGTTGCGCCGCGAACTGGCATGGCTGCGGCAGGGACCGAAAGCCCGCAGCACGAAGCAGAAGGCGAGGCTCCAGAGGATTGAGGCGATGCGTGCGGCCCCGCCCCGGAAAGCAAAAGCGCAATTGGAAATGGCCAGCGTCAGTCGCCGGATCGGGAAAGTGGCGATCGAAGCGGAAAACCTGCAGGTCACCAGTGACGGCAGTCCCTCCGGTCCTGTGCTGCTGGATGACTTCACCTACAGCTTCAGTCCCGAAGACCGCATCGGGATCATCGGGCCCAACGGCAGTGGAAAATCCACCCTGCTCGACCTGATCGCCGGGAGACGTCTGCCGACTGGTGGAACCCTGCAGCTCGGCGATACCGTTCATCTGGGCTACCTCGATCAACACACGGATGTGCTCACCAGCGGTCGCGGGCTGGAACGCAAGGTGATCGAGTTCGTCGAGGAGGCGGCTTCACGCATCGATCTCGGCAACGAGCAACTGTCCGCTTCCCAGCTGCTCGAACGCTTCCTCTTTCCCCCCGCGCAGCAGCACAGCCCCATCAGCAAACTCTCGGGTGGTGAACGCAGGCGGCTGACCCTCTGTCGCCTGCTGATCCAGGCCCCGAATGTTCTCCTTCTGGATGAACCCACCAATGACCTTGATGTGCAGACCCTGAGCGTGCTGGAGGATCTTCTGGAAGACTTCCGCGGCTGTGTGGTGGTGGTGTCGCACGACCGCTATTTCCTCGATCGAACCGTCGATCGGCTATTCCACTTCGACAACGGCAGGCTGCACCGCTTTGAAGGCAACTACAGCGAGTTTCTGGAGCACCGCCGCACACTGGAGCGCGCTGAAGAGCTGGATCGTCAGACCCGAAACAAGCTGAACGATCCAGGGGCGGTGTCTATGGCCCCTGGGACAACGTCAAAGGACTCCGGCAAACCGCGCCGCCGCAGCTTCAAGGAAACCAAGGAGCTGGAGGCACTCGACCGCAACCTGCCGGAACTGGAGGCCCGCAAGGAAGCGATCGAGCAGGCCATCGGCGCTGGCGACGAGGACCTGGCGAGCCTCAGCATGGAACTGGCGTCATTGCTGGAGACCTTGAGCGCAGCTGAGGAGCGCTGGCTGGAGCTCAGTGAGCTGGCACCTTGAGTCCGGACCGGCGACGGCGACGAGGATGGGCAAGTTCCGGACTTTCAGAGCGAGGAGACGGCCACTCGCAGCATGGAGGGGCCTGGGCGGAACCGATCCATGGTTGGGGTTGCTGACGCAACTTGGCATCCTTGGCCGTTTTCATCGAAGTCGGCCGGTAATCGGGAACCGACCGATGAAGCTGCATCTGATCACCCATCCGACGCAGGTAAAGGTCGTGAGACCAGGTCACCTCGTTGTGCTCGAACGCCTCACAGGCCGCAAGCAGGGATGGAAAACGCTGACTGACAAGCCCTGATGGAGCGCATTGCTTCCACTCCAGCACCTGCTCGAACGACAGGCCGATACGCCACTGACGCTGCTCGGAGAGATAACAGAATTCCTCCGGGCCGTTGATCCAGAACATGCGACCTTCGTCGTCCATGAAGTGACGGCCCTGGCGATGGCGGATCCGAACC